>JBEKVA010000350.1:0-8913 GCA_049514475.1 Spirochaetia bacterium | reverse complement strand
CCCGCATCCTCGTGGTGCTGGACTGCACCGCCAACCCGCTGATCCCCCGCGCGGCAGCCGCCGGATACCTCGACACCCTGGTCAGCGCCTGCGCGTCCCTCATGGCAGAGCTCATCGATCGGAGGATGGAGGTCATGCTCTCCCTGCCCGGCACGCGTGAATGCCGCGCCTACGCCGAGGAGTCCCGTCCCGCGCTGCTTGCCGCCCTTGCCGATGTTTGGTGGACCGATGCGCCGTGGGCGCCGGACCTGCCGGGGAGAAAGAGCCTCCACGCGGCGGTCTTCTCTTCCCCGGGCTCACCGGGTCTTCGGCCGATCCTGACCCTGGTGCAAAGGCGCGGCTGGAGCGCAAGCCTTTTCATCAAGGCGCCGGAAGAGGTGCCCCCGCGGCAGCCCTGGAGTCTGCGCGACTTTCTCTTCCTGCCGCCGCGGTACGGCCTTCGGGCCGAACGGGTATTCCCGTATTCCGCGGATTTGTCGCCGCGGTACCCGCCACGGTACTCCGTGGATTTGTCCGCGGATTTGTCGCCGCGGGCATCCCAGGGAAACCGGGAGCAGCGGGCGCTCTCGGATGCCCTTTCCCGGGACCTCGCGACCTACGGCGAGCCTGCCGTCGGGCTGGTAAAGTATGCGGCAGCAATCTGAGCGAGCGCGCGAGATCGCGCTCTTCCTGCTGCGATCCCTTCTTCTCTACTTCCTGCTGGTCAACTCCTTCCTGCAGCTTCGCGACGAGCTCGACCTCGCCTTCCAGAGCGCCGCTTTCCTGGTTGCGGTGCTCGCCGCCCTGGCAATGGAGAGGGCCCGGCTGCGTTTCCTGCCCTCCCTCCTGATGGCAGCGGCGCTCCCCCTGGTCCTGCGCATCCTTTTCTTCCTTGTTTTCCGCCTCCAGCGCGCCATAGCCTCGGGCCCTGCCACCGATTTCCTCTTCTTCTATTTCGACAAGGATTTTTTCCCCTCGCTTGCCGCCTACGCCATTGCATGGCTGTTCACATTCCTCGCCCTGCGCCACAGGTCGTTCATCGTGGTGGAGGCGGGGCTGAACTCGCTGCTCCTCCTGCTGGTTTTCTGGACCCAGGCCGGCTACCACCTGACCCTCTATCCGCATCCCTCGCTTTTCGCCTGGGTGCTCGCACTTTTCATCGTGGCCGAGTTCTTCGTGCTGCTGCTGGCTGGGGTGCCCTCCGTGGCAAATCCACCGGGTACGGTGGCGGGAGGCCGCGACCGCGTGGACCTGCGGGCCGCCGCCGGTTTCGCCTGGATCCTCATGCCGCTGCTCCTGCTGTTCCTGCTCTTCCTGCTGGGCAAGTACGGAGAAGGGGCGGTGAAGGCGGGGGGCGGGCTGATGAAACCCACGCTGTTCCGATTCGACTTCGCCCCCTACGTCAAGCTGGAGAGCGAGATCCGCCAGTCCGAGGAAGCGGTGCTTCTTTTCCGCACCGCCGGCAAGGCTGAGCGGTTCCTCCTGCGGCGCTTCGTGCTCTCCCGCTACACCGAGGACCAGGGCTTCTCGATGGAGCGCGGAGGCGAGGACACCGCCACCATCGTGCCTGACGCGCCGGTGAGCTTTCCCGACCCCGGGTACCGCGACCGCCAGACGGTGCGGCAGGAGTACTTCTTTCTCACCCTGGATCCCTCTTCGCTCATTTCCCTGAATTACCCGATACGGGTGGCCCCGCTGCAGAACTGGAAGTCCTCCTCGTTCCTGCGCGTGTACCGCGTCGACTCGAGGGCCATCCGCTCCGCCGCCGGGCCGCGGAGGGCGGAGATCCCGCCGCCTCCGCCCCCCGGGGCGCCCGGCGTGTACATGCGCGGCGCGGGTGACCCGCAGATCGACGAGCTCGCGCGGCAGATCACCCAGGGCAAGAGCGGATACTTCGACAAGGTGGCCTCCATCGAGGACTACCTGAGAACGCACTACCTGTACTCGCTGAAGCCGGGGATCGCGGAGGACGGCAACCAGCTTCGCCATTTCCTGTTCGTCTCCAAGAAGGGCTACTGCTCCTATTTCGCCTTCGCCATGGCGCTGATGTGCCGCAGCCTGGGTATCCCTGCGCGGGTCGGCGTGGGGTTCTACGTGGACCCGCAGTCGGAGGTGCTGAACTTTTACGAGGTGCGCGCCTTCCAGGCCCACGCGTGGGTGGAGGTATGGTTCGGCGACCTGGGATGGGTCGAGTTCGATCCCACCTCCAGCACGCCGGCGCCGGGGGAGGACTTTGTGCCCTTCCCGGCCCCCGACAGGGAGCGGATGGCGAAGCTCATTGCCGAGATCGTGAAAAACCAGACTGACCAGGAGGAGCACGGGACCGCCGCGCCGCGGCTGGTCGGCACGGCCTCCCGGTTCAGCAGGGAGCTGGCCCGGATCGTGGCGCTGGTGGCCCGGCTGTGGTACATCGTGCTGCCGGCGCTGTACCTGCTGTTCCTCGTCTGTGCAAAGCTGCTGCCCTCCTTGCCGGGGCTGCTCTCGCGCAGCGCCCGCCGGCGGGTGAAGGCGCGCTACCGGCTGTCCCTGGTGCGCCTGGGCGGGGTCCGGCTTGGCCGCGCGCCCGCTGAGTCCACGCTGGAGCACGCGGCCCGGCTGTGCCGGGAGCGGGGCATCACCTTCGCCCCGCCGACGGAGATGTACCTGAAGGCGGTCTTCGGGGAGAGCTTCAGCAACGGTGACGAAGAGGCGATGCGGAAGGCCGTGGTCGGCTTCCTTGCCTCCTATCGCTCGCGGCTGCCGCTGGCGCTGCGCTCGGCGGGCATTATCAGCCCGCTGGGCGCGCTGCAGAGGCGGCCGTGAGGCGCGTCCCCCGCAAGGCGCCCCGCGCGGCGAGGCCCCACGCCGCGGTTGCGACTGCCCGCCTCCTGCCCCTGCTCGCGGCGCTCCTGCTCTTCCTCCCGCCGGCACTCGGCGCGCAGGCGCCTCCCGGGGAAACACTGGACAGCTACTCCGCGAAGGCGCGGGAGGCGATATCGCAGAACGCGTACGAGAGCGCGGTGAAGACCCTCACCATCGCCAAGCAGAAATACCCGGCCTCCCCGCGGCCTTCTCTCGCCCTCGGGGACCTCTACTACGACAAGGAGCTGTACACCCTCGCGCTCTCCGAGTACCGCGAGGCGGAGAAGAAAGGGGCAAACGATTACTCCACGCTGACCCAGATCTCCCGCAGCTACGGGAAGCTCAACCAGGAAAAAAGCTCCATCGAGTACCTCACGCGCATATTGCAGCAATATCCCGACAGCGCGGACACCGTGGATGACCTGGGCTGGATGTATTTCAAGACCCACCAGCTTGAGAAGGGCGAGCAGGTACTGACAAAAGGGATTGCCCGGCTGGGCATGCAGCGCGGCATGGCCATGACGCTGGGCACGGTCTACTCGGGCCTGAACCAGTACGAGAAATCACGCACCTGGTACCTGAAGTCGGTCGACGAGGCGCTGCGGGCGGGGGACCGGGATTTCGCTGCCATTGCCTACTACAACCTCTCCCTGCTGGAGCACAACGTCTTCCGCTACAACACGGCGCTGCGCTACACCGATGAGTCCATCGCCATGGAGGACAGGCCGTCGGGGCACCTGGCCCGCGGGGAGCTCCTGCAGTCCCGCATGGATTTCCCCGCCGCGCTGCGCGAGTACGAGCAGGCCCTCGCGAAGGACACGACCCCGCTCTCACGGGTGAACCTTGCCATCCTGTACCAGAAGTTCGGCCGGCTGGACCTGGCGCGCCGCTACGCGGAGGAGGTACTGGCATCGAAAGACCTCGCGTGGCTGATGTACTACGGGACGGACACCACGCGGCATTTCAAGGACCTCTACGAGCTGCTGGGCAACATCTACGGCGGCCTGGCGCGGCGGGAGCTGGGCAGGCCCACCACCGGCCTTACCGACAGGCTGGCGGCGCTTTTCACCGCGGCGCGCAATGCGGTGCTCTCCTGGTACAACGGGCAGCGCTACCGCATGTACTGCCTGCAGGTGGGCGGCGCCTATCTTGCCCAAGGCTCCAACGAGGATGCCTGGTGGGAGTTCTACCGGGGCAACACCGCCTATCCCGAGGTGGCGCTGAAATACCTCGCCATGGCGCGGGAGCTGGAGACGGCGCGCACCCCGCGCGCGGAGGTCTTCTACACGCTGGAGGAGGGGAAGGTGACGCGCTCCACCACCCTGCTTGAGCAGGCTCTCGCGGAGCTGGACCCGTTCTGGGAAAAGGAGCCCGCGGCCAACGCGCTCACCCGCCTGGTGCCTCTCCTCGGCGGCAGCGCGAGCCAGGATCTGCGAAGGCAGTCCATTGCCCGCCTGTTCGAGATCAATCCTGGCGCCCTTCCCCAGGCCGGCATTGGGCTCCCCTTCTCCGTGGAGTGGAGCGGCAACGGGTGGGGAGCGCGGGAAAAAGCCCTCATCATCCGATACTTGAGAAGGGCGGGCTCGGAAGTCGCCGAGGTACCCGCCGCGGTACGGCCTTCGGGCCGAACGGGTACTCCCGTATCCCGCGGATTTGTCCGCGGATTTGTCGCCGAGGGCCCCCGCGAGGGCTTCCGCTACACCCTGCGCTTCTCCTTCACTAAACTAGTCCATTGAAGGAGACAAGGTGCCCAAGCTTGTTCTGATGGTGTCGGAGAGCATTCCCGACCTTCCCGAATCCCTCGTGAAAGAGAAGGGCCTCACGGTCCGGCGGGTTCGCAAGTTCGCTGCACAGAAGACGGACGGGGACGACATCGTCGCCTGGCTGTTCGACGACAAGTTCCTCACCCGCAATGAGAGCGCCCTGCGAAGCGCCGCCCTTGCACCCGGCTCCGTCCTTGCCTGGAACCCGGGGGGAGAGTCGCCCCTGCCCGACATCCTTCCCGGTCAGGCGCTCTTCGACGAGGTGTTCTCCTTCAAGAGCCCGGCGTATTTCCTGCGCACGGTGCGCAACCTCTTCCGCGCCCTGCTTCTTTCCGGTGAGCTGGCGCACAAGGAGGAACTGCTGCGGGCCAAGGAATCGGAGAACTCGGAGCTGCTGCAGGTGGGCATCGCCCTCTCGGCCGAGAGGGACAACAACAAGCTTCTGGAGTACATCCTGAAGCAGGTCCGCCACATCGCCTGCGCGGATGCCGGCACCCTGTACCTGCTGGAGAAAGACGCCGCCACCGGCGAGCAACGGATGCGCTTCAAGATCACGCAGAACGACTCCAACCCCAGCCCGTACAAAGAGTTCGTGATGCCGCTGTCCAAGAAGACCATCTCCGGCTACGTGGCATCCACGGGCACCGTCCTGAACATCGAGGACGCCTACAAAATCCCTTCCGACCGCGACTACGGGATCAACATCAGCTACGACAAGTCCACCGGCTATCGCTCCAAGAGCATGCTGACGGTGCCCATGCGGGACCACAAGGGGGAGATCCTCGGGGTGATCCAGCTCATCAACCGGAAAAGCGACGAGGCGCGCAGGCTGGCGACCCCCGAGGACGCGGAGAAGTTCGTCGTGCCCTTCAGCCGGGAGGTCGAGCCTGTCGTGCTCTCCCTGGCCTCGCAGGCCGCCGTCTCCCTGGAGAACAACAACCTCTACCAGGAAATCGAAACGCTGTTCGAGGGCTTCGTGAAAGCATCCGTGCAGGCCATCGAATCGCGGGATCCCACCACCTCGGGTCATTCCAACCGGGTTGCCATGTACACCGACGGCCTGGCGAAGGCCGTTGACCGCGTGGGCACGGGGACTTACGGCGAGGTGCATTTCACCGCCGAGCAGCTGAAGGAAATCCGCTACGCGAGCCTGCTGCACGATTTCGGCAAGGTCGGCGTGCGGGAGCACGTGCTGGTGAAAGCCAAGAAGCTCTACCCCGCCCAGAGCGACCTGTTGAATCTCCGCTTCGACTACATCCGCAAATCGACGCTGCTCGCCCAGATGAAGGAACGCTTCGCGATCATCTCCCGCGAAGGGATGGAAGGCTACCTCCTTGTGAAGGACGAGTTTGACAGGCAGGGGGCCGCGAAACTGGCGGAGCTGGAGAAATACCTGCAGACGATCATCTCCTCCAACGAGCCCACGGTGCTCGCCGAGGAGCCTTCACGGATCCTCGACGAGATACTGGGCAAGTCATTCCTCGAGGAGGATGGCACCGCCGTTCCCCTGCTCAACGAGGACGAGTACAAGAAGCTGAAGATCAAGAAGGGAAGTCTCGACGAGAAGGAACGCGAGGAGATCGAGAGCCACGTGACGCATACCTTCCGCTTCCTGAGCACCATCCCGTGGACAAAGGAGATGCGCGACATCCCCCGGATCGCCTACGGACACCACGAGAAGCTCGACGGTGACGGCTACCCTCGCCACATCCCCGGCACGGAGATCCCCATCCAGACCCGCATGATGACCGTCTCCGACATCTACGACGCGCTGACGGCAAGCGACCGGCCCTACAAGCGGGCAGTTCCCGCGCAGAAGGCGCTGGATATCCTGAGCCTCGAGGTAAAGGACAAGAAGCTGGACTCCGAGCTTGTGAAGGTGTTCGTGGAAGCCAAGATCTGGGAGATGAAGGCCGAGCCGGTCAAGTAAGCTGCGGTACTCCGCTAGCGTAAGCTGCGGGCGGCGGGCGGGCCGCCCGCTTACAGGTCGCCTTCCGGCAGTTTCACAATCTCATCCTGCTCCGAGAATGCAAGCGGCTCACGCCGGCCATCCCGAATAATCCATGCGCTTTCCCCGCGGCCCAGCATCTCCCCGATGATGGCGCCGGGGATTCCCCGCGCCTGAAGCAGGGAGCAAGCCTGCACCGCGACAGCGCGCGGCGCGGTGAAAAGAAACACCCCCGAGCTGAGAAGCCCCAGCGGGTCCATGCCATAGTGACGGCAGAGCGCCCGCGTCTCCTCGCGGATGGGAAGTGACACGCCATCCACCACGGCCCCGATCCCGCTGCGCCGGCAGATCTCCTGGATGCCCATGGCCACCCCACCTTCCGTGGGGTCATGGCCGCTGGTGAGCGCGAGCCCCTCCAGCACCCTGCCCTCCTCAACGATGGAGATCCCCGGCTCATCCAGCCAGCCCAGCACTTCCTTGAATGCCCGCTCGCCCAGGATCTCCCGGGACTTTCGGGGTCTTTCCCGCACAATGGTGGTTGTGCCTTCCAGGCCCACCCACTTGGACATGCAGAGCGCCTCTCCCGGGCGCGCTCCCCCCGTGGCGAGCAGCCGGCCGGTGAGGAACCCCACGGCCTGGCCGCAGATGACGGTGCGCCGCACAACGGGGGTCACCTCCGTGTGGCCGCCCACCCAGAGGATGCCGGCCTTCCGACAGGCATCGGCGATATCGGAGAAGATGCGCTCGACATCGTCCTCGGTGCAGCCGGGGGCCAGGAGGATTGTCGTGGTGACATACATCGGCGTGCCGCCCATGGCCACGATGTCATTCGCGTTCACGGCGACCGCGTACGATCCGATGCGCTCATCGGTGAATGTGATGGGGTCAGCGGTGATGACGATGGTCTGAGATCCGGGTGCCACCGCGGCATCCTCCCCGGGGGAGGCGCCGGCGGCAAGCAGCGGCGAGCGCGAGGTGTGGCGCAGCAGCCGCTCGAGGAGCTCGGTCGGGAGCTTTCCCTCCGCAAGGGGCGGCTTCACGAGGTGAGCTTCCTCACCTGGAGGGCGAGGGCCTCGCCGAGGATACGGTGCTCTTTCTCCTCCAGGTGCACCCCGTCGATGTCGCTGCTCCTGACCAGGCTGCCCGCGTCGATGAAAGCGCAGCCAAGCTGCCGCGCGGTCTGCGCGTAGAGCGCCGCAAGCTGGCGGGACTTCTCGGTGCCGCCCTCAAGCATTTCCGCGTAGCCGCTGAGCTTCCCCAGCGGCGCGGGGGCAATGAGGAGAACCGCGGGCGCGGCACCCGAGGGGCCGGCACCGCTCTGGCGGATGATATCGACCAGCGAGCCTGCAGAGCGCGCAATGTCAGCGGCGGGAAGGTCGAATCTCTTCTTCAGATCGTTCACGCCAAGGAAGAGCAGCACGAGGTCCAGGGGCGCGTGGGAGAGCAGGCACGGCAGGAGATAGGGAGTGCCGTTGCGATAGGCCCCTTCCACCGGGTCGTCCCAGGCGGTGGTCCGTCCGTTCAGGCCCTCCTCGATCACATGGCAGGAGCCGCCCAGTGCCTTCTGCATGACACCCGTCCAGCGCATGTGCGACGGATAGCGCCCTCCCCCGCCGGGCATGAATCCGTAGGTGTTCGAATCCCCGTAGCACAGAACCTCGATCATGGAGCCTACCGCGAAGGATCTTATGGCCCGTCCCGAGAGCATGTCAATGAAGCAGGCAGAGGCGGGCGCGAAATAATTTGACGACGGAGGAAAGCATCGGTTATAACGAGACATCCGCTGTCACTGAAGAGGGGGCTGCATGCGTACGTCGTACCTGATCGGCATTGACGCAGGGGTGAGCTTCGTGAAAGTCGCCGTGTATGACACGGAGGGAAACAACAAGGCGACAGTCGTGAAAAGTGCCCCCAGCGAATACCCGAAGGCCGGGATGTTCCTGCAGAACGCCGATGTGCTCCTGGGCATCATCAAGGCGGCCCTGCGGGAGGCGGCGGAGAAAGCGGCGGTGCGGGAGGGGACTGTCGAGGCAATCGGGTTCTCCGGCGCCATGGCAGGGGCCATGGCGGTGGACAGGAATTGGAACATCGTGCTGGACTGGTCGATCATCTCCGACACGCGCTGCTACCCCTGGGTCACGCGGATGCTGGAAAAGGACAGCAGGAGGATCCTGGAGCAGTCGGGTACGAACTTCCCCGTCATGGGTCCGAAGATCCTCTGGTGGAAAGAGGAGGAGCCCGCGCGGTTTGCGAAAGCCGCAAAGTTCATGGTGCTGGCGGGGTACGTCATTGGCAAGCTGGGCAGCCTCTCAATCGATGAGGCCTTCATGGACAGGACCTATGCCCATTTCACGGGTATCGCCGATCTGCAGAAGAGCGGGT
>JBEKVA010000349.1:0-4643 GCA_049514475.1 Spirochaetia bacterium | reverse complement strand
TTCATGATCCCAAGGTGGGTGAACTCCTGCCGGATATCAGGCTTGACCGCGAGGACGAACTTCCTGTAGTAGGGGAGGTTCGCGTTCGTGGGATCCCAGGCCAGGACCTTCAGCGTTCCCGCGACGATCGCTTCCCAACTGATCTCCCCGGCCTTGACGACGTCGGTCCCCGCGGGGACCTCCACTGGCAGGAGGATGGCGGGGTCGAGGGTGAAGTCCCCGATCTGCCTCGTCTTCGTCTGGGCTATCGAGATGTAGCCGATGTTCGCCAGCCGCCCTGCCTCATCCATCCGCCGGTCCGTCTTCTTCATCGGGAATGGCGCTCGCCGGGTCCACAGAGGGAGCGGCGGCGCTAGCAGGAGCGGCGTCCCCCGGCGGCGTTGCCGGGGCGGCGGCAGCCGCTGCTCCCGCGGCATGGGTTTCGGCCGTCTCGGCTTTTTCCGGGTCTTTGCACGTCTTGCGCATCGTGCTCAGGTACGAGTTGATAAGCAGCTTGTAGGTCATTGGAGGGTCGGAGGAGTACTCGATGCCGACGGCGAGAATATCCTTGCGTCCCCCCACCTCCTCGATGCGGCGAATCACGCCGGGGAGGGTCATCTCAACGGCCTGTTCGCCCTTGGCGATCTTCAGGCTGGCGGTCTTGCCGGCCAGGGTGGCGGCAAATCCCGGAGCAAGCACCTTGGCGCCGCTGAAGGAGAGGTCGCGCAGGACGCAGAGATGCGCGGTCCCGTCGACGATCAGCGAGGCTTCGCGTGACTCCAGTCCGAGCTTCTTCATGGTTTCCGGCGTGATGACGATCCGCTCATCCTTCCTGCGCTGCGCGTTGCAGCTTGCCTCCAGGAGCGTGCCGAGGATCTGGATCAGGTCGTCCGGCGGGTGCTGGGTGAACTCGAGTGTCATGATCTGCACGTCGGGATCCTGCACGGCGTAGTGGGTGAAGGTGGCGGCGTGGCAGGTCACGAAGAAGGTGATGGGCTCCGCCTTGTCGGGGAGCTTGAAGCACCAACGCAGCGCGAGGCGGTTGTTGTTCTGCTTCAAGGCGGCGAACACCGAGCTCTTGATGCTGGCAATCACCTTGGCGCCCGACATCGAGCTGGAGAAGACGATGCAGGGGATCTGGCGGTCGAGCAGCTTCAGGTACACGTTGCGGGCAACCAGGCCCGTGGCCGCGATGACCTGCTTGTTGAATGTCACGTCGGTGGATTTGTACTGTTCGAAATAGTGCGCGAGCTGCTGGCTCGTGATGATGGACATAGGGTCATCGCTTCCTTAGTATCCAGGACTATACGTCATGGCATTGCGGGTGTCAATTCGAAGCCCCGCAGCGCGCGTCACGCACAACGGGAGGAGCACGGTGCATTCACTATACGCTGTCGAGAATCCCCTCATGGACATCATAGCCCACGTCGACTACGGATTCCTCACGCGTTTCAAGAAGCAGCCGGGACCCATGCACCTGGTCGAGTACGCCGAGGTGGCCGCGTTGGCGGCCGAGGTCAGGACCTTTCTGACCATCCCGGGAGGCAGCGCGGCCAACACCACCCGCGGCTTCGCCTGGCTGGCGGGTCCCGCGGGGCGGGAAATGCGCGAGGGTGTCCTCGGTACCGCGCAGCAGGAGGAGCCGTCGGCACCGGTGTTCAACGGCGCCATCGGCGAAGACGTGCGCGGGGATGAGTTCGCCAGGGGCATGTCCGCTGCCGGCGTGCAGGCAACCCTCGTGCGGAAGAAGACGCCGACCGGTACCTCCGTCATCCTGGTGACACCCGACGGGGAGCGGACCATGAACACGTACCTGGGGGCCTGCCGGGAGTTCGGACCCGAAGACCTCGATCTGCCCCGGCTGGCCGATTCCCGCATCCTTTACCTGACGGGGTACCTCTGGGACACGGAGAACCAGCGGCAGGCCGCGGAAAAGGCCGCCTCCCTGGCGCGCCGGGAGGGCTCCGGCACGCTGGTCGCATTCGACCTCGCCGACCCGTTCGCCGTTCGACGCTACGCCGAGCAGTTCCGCGCGTGGCTGCCGGGGAAGGTGGACATCATCTTCGGAAACCGCGACGAGATATCCCTCCTCACCGGTGCCTCCTGCGACGAGGACTGCGTTACCGAGGCGAACTCCCTTGCTCCGCTGGTCGTCATGAAGGTGGGAGAGAAAGGGTGCCTCGTCGGGTCTGAAGGCAGCTTCGAGCAGGTGGCCGGCTTCCCCGTGCGGCTGGTGGATACCACGGGCGCCGGGGATGCCTTTGCCGCCGGATTTCTCTATGGAACACTGGCCGGTGCCGATCCCCTGACCTGCGCGCGCCTGGCAAACCGGCTTGCCGCCCGCGTGGTAGGCCGGGAAGGGTGCAGCTACAGCGATTAACCCAGGCGTCGGTGTGAAGCGGGGAGGGGGAACGGAGAAGGGAAACGGGGGAGGGCGGCGGCGCGGCTCACGCGGGCCGGCAGCAGCGCGGCTTACCCCTGCGAGGGGTCCTCGTGCCAGGGGGTGTGCTGGAGAAGCTCGTCGTCCATGCGGCTGATGATCCGCTCGGCCATGACCTCGATTTCTTCCGCGGGAACGGGCCCAGCGCGGCCCTCGCGCGTCTTGAACATTTCGTCGGCGATATTCAGCGCGGCGAGCATTGCCACCGTGAGAGGATCCGCGAAAGTGTAGCGGCTCTTCACCTCTTCGATCTTCGATTTCACGTAAGTGGACAGGCGGGCAAGGTGCTCGGCGCTTTCATCTGATTGGATGACGAATGAGGTTCCCAGCACGTCGATGCGGAGCTGACGCTTCTCCATCGGTGCTCTAAAAAATGTCCAGCTCTTCCTTGGCCGCGGGGGTCTCGTGCGCCTTCGGCAGCCCCCTGGTCTCCGGCGGCTCCTGCGCGCCCACCACCGCCGGGCGGCGGGACGGGCGAGCCTCGGAGCTCTCGGCCTTGATCCCCGAGGCCGGCTGAGCGGTCGGGGAAGCTGCCGGCGCGGTTGCGGGGGAGGCTGGGGAGGCAGGTGCCGCCGCGGGTGACGCCGACAGGGTCGGTCCCGTCGACGGGGCGGCCGGGGCGAATGCGCTGGAAGCGCCCGCCTCTGCATGCTCTGCCTTCTTGCCCGCCATCGTGCTTTCCTCGAGCTCGTCGAGGTTGTGGAGTGTGCGCACGATGACGGATTCGATCTCCCGCTGATCGGTCTTGAAACCGTCGACGAGGGACTCCAGCTCTTTCATCCGTTTCTGCGCTGATTCCAGGCCCTTCCGCAGGGTGCCGTTCTCGTCTTTCAGAACGCGGATGAGCTCAATGGCGCGAGAGATCTTGCTTTCCAGCTGCCTGATCTGCTCGAGGGAAATCATTTCGCGGCGGCTCCGACCGACAGGGCTTCCTTGGCCCGGGTGACGACCGCCTTGAAAGCGACGGGGTCCTCGATTGCCATGTTGGAAAGCGCCTTGCGGTTGAGGGTCACCTGCGCCAGTGCCAGTCCGTGGATGAACTGGGAGTAGGTGATGCCTTCGGGGCGAACCGCGGCGGAAATGCGGGTGATCCACAGCCTGCGGAACTCACCTTTCTTGCGCTTGCGGTCCCGGTAGGAAGAGGCCAGTGCCTTCATGACCGCTTCTTTGGCGGTCTTGAACAGCCTGCTTCTGCCTCCCCAGTACCCGCTGGCAAGCTTCATTATCTTGTGTCGGCGTTCGCGCCTCCGCGTTCCGTTTTTTGACCTCGGCATGGATCACAATCTCCTTTTTTGTGCAGTCACGTCATCTTCCGCGGTGCCCCGCGGAGCCTGGTGACTTCGCGCTCACGGCAGCACTCGCGGCAGGACCGCGGCCACCGTGGCAATGTGCGTGTGTACGGGCTAGTACTTCCCCGCGTACGGAAGCAGCTGGTTGACCCTCTTCGTCTCCACCTTGCTGAGAATCGCGGGCAGCCGCAGCCGCCTCTTCCTCTTGGCGTTCTTCTTCGTGAGGATATGGCGCAGGCCCTGCTTCTTGTAGCGCACCTTCCCGGAACCGGTGACGTGGTAGCGCTTGGCGGCGGCCTTTTTCGTCTTCATCTTCGGCATTGTCTATCCTTTCTTGGCCTTGCTTCCCTTGGGATTGAGCAGTATCGACATTGTCCGCCCTTCCATCTGGGCGGGTTTTTCCACTAAGAAGGAGTCTCCGAGCATCTCTAGGATCTTGTCCAGGACGTCCTTTCCGAGCTCGGTGTGGGCAAGCTCGCGGCCGCGGAAGCGGACCGTGACCTTGACCTTGTTCCCCTCGTCCAGGAACTCCTTGACATGCCGTGTCTTGAAGTCCAGATCGTGCCCATCGATCTTCGGCTGCATGCGGATCTCTTTGATCCTGATCTGCTTCTGGTGTTTCCTCGCCTCCCGGGTCTTCTTTTCAAGCTCGAACTTGTACTTCCCGTAGTCAAGGATTTTACACACCGGAGGCTGGGCCTGCGGGGCGATCTCCACCAGATCGACTCCCACTTCCCGTGCCATCTGCAGCGCTTCGAAGGTCGGCACTATTCCCTTCTGGTTACCATCCGCGTCGATCAGGCGCACCTCGCGGACCCGAATGCCCTCATTGATCCTGAGATCCTTCTCGGCCAATATACCTCCTTCCCGCATCGTGGGGATTTCGCGGACTATAGCATTCCAGGGAGAAAAGGTCAAATGGGGCCAGCCGGCCC
>JBEKVA010000348.1:0-4643 GCA_049514475.1 Spirochaetia bacterium | reverse complement strand
GATTCGGGCGCCGTGCGAATGGCGGCCCGCGCCGTCAGCAACGCGGATTCTGGCGCCGCGCCTTCCCCGTCCAGGGCTTCCGCTTTTCTTTTTACCCGCGCGGGCGCGCGCGCGGGGACGGCGGAGCTCTTCCAACGGAGGGCATGAGCGGATGGGCAAACGCTACGTATCGTTCAGCCTTGCCTCGGGAAGCTACTGCATCCCCGTGGACCAGGTCCTGCAGATACTCCGCCTGGAGAATCTCCTGGAGATTCCCAAGCCGCCCCCGTACGTGGAGGGTGTCATCAACCTCCGCGGGGAAATCATCCCCGTGGTCAACCTCAGGGAAAGGCTCGAGATCGCGCCCCAGGAACATGCCGCACCGAAGGGGGGCGACGGGCGCAAAAGGCGCGTCATCATCGCCCGGCTGGGCACGCGGTCCTATGGCCTGGACGTGGACGAGGTGAGGGAAATCGTGGACATCGATGACGCCGGCATCACCAGTGATGCGACGATGATGTTCGGCGCCCGCGCGGATTTCATCATCGGCATTGCGCGGCGTGATGAGCACCTCTACATGCTCCTGGACCTCGCGCGCGTCTTCAGCGCCGGCCGCGACGTGCCGGGCGCGCTGACAGGACAGGGCTGATGGCAATCGGGAGCATGGACGAGGCGCGGCTCAGGCGGGCCTTCCTCGACGATGCGGAGGAGCTGAGCCAGAAGCTCGGCGAGTCCCTGCTCGCCCTCGAGCTGGACAGGACCAATTCCTCCCTCATCAACGAGGTTTTTCGCCTCACCCACTCCCTGAAATCCGAATCGGCCCTGATGGGATTCGCGAAGCTCTCCGAGCTCGCGCATCGCATGGAAGACGTGCTCGGGCTTGCCCGGGAGGGCAGGATTGCCGTTGGCAAGGAGGTCATCGATCCCCTCTTTGCAGGGGCCGACCTGATTGCCGAAATGATGACCGCCATTTCGAAGGGCGGCAGGGACGCCGAGTTCGATACGGGCGCGGTTCTCGAGGACCTGGCTGGCGCCGCCAGGGCAGGGGGCATATCCGGCCCCCGCGGCGCGCCGGCTGCTCCTGCGGCGAAGGAGGCCGCTCGGGTCGAGATTGCACTCGGTGACTTCGAGAAGGGCCAGCTCGCCGAGGCGCGGGATCGGGGCGAGTCCCTGTACCGGCTCTCTCTCCGCGTTGCCGAGGATGAGACGATGAAATTCCCCAGGGCGTACCTGGTGTTTTCCAATCTCGAGCTTGTCGCGAATGTCGTGAAGGTCATCCCGTCGATGGAAGGAGAGCTTGCCGACGATGCTGCGTATGCCTCCACGACGATTCTTCTTACCCAGCCGGGGCGGGAGGAAGAGCTGCATTCGGCGGTCAGCGTCGACCAGGTCTCGGTAGAGATCGAGAAGCTCGACTATGCCGCGCTTTTCGCCCAGGCAACCGGGGCAGGAAACGGCGCCGCGACGGCCGACAACGCAACCCAGGAGCCTGAGAATGCGCAGGCGGAAGGCCTCGGCTCAAGCGCCGAGCAGCCTGGTGGCCAGGAGCCTGCCGGAGTGCCCGCGGCGCAGGCAGGCCAGGAGCCCAAGGGAGGCCAGGAGCCCAAGGGAGGCCAGGAGCCCAAGGGAGGCCAGGAGCCCAAGGGAGGCCAGGAGCCCAAGGGAGGCCAGGAGCCCAAGGGAACACCGACAGCGGAAAAGACCTCGATCCGCGTGGACACCAGGAAGCTCGACGACCTGTGGAGCCTCATCGCGGAGCTCGTGCTGCACAAGTCGCACATCGCCCGTCTCACCGAGGATATCGGGCGCGGGGCTGACGTGCATACCGTCAGGGAAGGCCTGGTGGAGTCATTCGATTCCCTGGACAAGATCTCAAGCGGGATGCAGCAGGCGATGATGGATACGCGGATGATCCCGATCTCGGTCATCTTCAGCAAGTTCCCGCGCCTGGTGCGCGACCTCTCGCGCAAGCTGGGAAAACCGGTGGATCTCGTGCTGGCGGGGGAGGACACGGAAATCGACAGGAGCGTCGTGGAAGCACTCTCCGACCCGCTGACGCATATCATCCGCAATTCCCTGGACCACGGCCTGGAGTTCCCCGAGGAACGGGTGCGGCAGGGCAAGAGCGAGAAGGGGCGCGTGCACGTTGCCGCGCGGCGCCAGGGCGGCACCATCGTCATCGAGCTGGAGGACGATGGGAAGGGCATGGACAGTGAGCGCATCCGGCAGAAGGCAATTGCGCTGGGGATCCCCGGCGCGCAGGGTTTCAGCGAGGCGCAGCTCCTCGATCTGGTCTTTCTCCCCGGGTTCAGCACGAAAGACGTCGTGACCGACCTTTCGGGGCGCGGGGTCGGCATGGACGTGGTGGCCACCCGCATCCGAGGGGAGCTGAAGGGCGACGTGGCGTTGCGCTCGGAGCGGGGCCGCGGGACGCGGGTCACCCTGATGCTTCCGCTCACACTGACGATCGTCAATGCCCTGCTGGTGCGCGGTGACGGCCAGCTGTACGCCATCCCCCTCACCGACGTCGACAGCACCGCCAAGATCCCTGCCGGCGACATCAGGGGCACCGACGGCCGCGAGAGCTCCTCCTGGATGGGCGAGGAGATCCCGACGTTTTCCCTGGGTGCGCTCTTCGGCGCCGGCCGGCCTGGCGCGGAAGAATACTTTGCCACGGTGCTCCGCCAGGGTGAGCGGAAGGCGTTTCTCATCGTGGATGAGCTCATCGAGGAACGGTAGATCGTCATCAAGCCCATCGACGACCTGCTGAACTCTCAGAGGCTTTTCTCTGGCGTCTCGGTCCTCGAGGACGGGCGGCTGGTATTCATACTTGACACGTCGTTCATTCGGCGCGAAAACTTCTGAAAGGAGGCATCATGGGCGCCACGATTCTCATCGCGGACGATCTGTCCTTCATGCGCATGATACAGAAGGAAATCCTCACCGAGCGGGGCTACACGATCGTCGGTGAAGCCGTGGACGGCCGGGAAGCTGTGGAAAAGTTCAAGACCCTTCACCCTGACCTCGTGCTCCTGGACATTACCATGCCGAACATGAACGGCCTGGAAGCCATGCGGAAAATATTCGCCATGAACCCGAAAGCGAAGGTGATCATGTGCTCGGCACTCGGCCAGCAGAACCTCATCGTGGAGGCCATCAAGGCGGGGGTGAAGGATTTCATCGTGAAGCCCTTCAAGCCTGAACGCATCCTTTCCGCAATCGAGAAGGCGCTGAAAACCACCTGAGCGGCCCCACGCTCATCGCCTGTTTCCATGCCGATCCGCGTCCTCACCGTTGACGATTCGCCGCTTTTTCTCGATGTGCTGGCGGGCATCATCAGCTCGGCGCCCGGCTTGGTGCTGGTCGGCAGCGCGCGTGACGGCCGGGAAGCGGTGCAGAAGACCCTGGCCCTGTCCCCCGATGTGGTGACCCTCGACGTCGAGATGCCCGTGATGGATGGCCTGGCGACCCTCGCGCGGATCAGGGAGGTGAAGCCGACGCGCGCCATCATGGTCTCCTCCCACACCCGCAGCGCCACGGTGACCACCATAAGGGCGCTGGAGCTGGGAGCGTGCGACTTCGTGGGGAAGCCCTCCCGTGCCCTCCAGGAGAGCTACGAGGAGCTGCGCGCCGAGCTCGTGGAAAAGATCACCGCCGTCGGAACCCGGCCCTATCATTCCTCCCGGCCCCGCGGGGCTGCAGATGGCAGCATGCCGGAAGGCAGGAAGGCCAGGGTGGTCGTGATCGGGGCTTCCACCGGAGGGACAACGGTTCTCTCGGGAATCATCAACGCCCTGCCGGCAAAGATGCGCTCCACGATGATCGTCGTGCAGCATATGCCGGGTCCTTACACCCACGAGTTCGCCCGCCGGCTGTCCCAGACTGCCGCCTGCCCCGTTCATCACACGCGTGATGGAGAGCTGGTGGAGCCGGGCTCAGTGTACCTGGCCCCCGGCGGCTTCCAGCTCTCGGTCTACGGCAACACCTTCCGCGTGCGGAGGGGGGAGCCGGTGAACGGCCACCAGCCCTCAGTCGATGTCGCCATGCGCTCGATCGCGCGCCGGTTCTGCCCCGACGTGTGCGGGGTGCTGCTGACGGGGATTGGGAGGGACGGGGCGGCAGGCATCGCGGAGATCAGGGATGCCGGGGGCTTCACGGTTGCGCAGGACGAGGAGACCAGCGTTGTTTTCGGCATGCCCAGGGCGGCAATTGAAACGGGAAAAGTGGACGTCATCCTTTCGGATTCCGCCCTCCGCATCGAGCTGGCCGCGCTGGTGGGTGACTGAGAACACAGCCACGGGACAAAAAAAACGGTATGCCACTGGACGTCTGTTAGCATACCGTTGCATTATAAAAAGAGGAACGAATCCCTCACCAAGAAGATCGGCGTCCCCGCGGGAACCTTTAGAGGAAACGTTCTTACAGTTCCTTCAGCGACTGCAGTGAGCGGCTGAGAAGGTCCTCCTGCCAGCCGGCGGACTCTGCAATCCCTTCATAGACCTTCAACCCGCGCTCAACCGCCTCCGCGGCGGTCGATTTCTGCTCTCCTTCTCCCGAGATCCCATGGATGATCGACTGTATGAGGAACCCTGCGATCGTTCGGGCTGAAATCTCCAGGATGCTCATGTCCACTTCATCCAGCGCCCGCAGAAGGCGGCCGGTGT
>JBEKVA010000347.1:0-4644 GCA_049514475.1 Spirochaetia bacterium | reverse complement strand
GCGCTGCTGCGCAATGCGCTGATTGCCGCGGGCAACCGAGGAGACCCTTCGCTACGATCGGCGGTGGAGGGGTTCAGCGACAGCACGATCCCCTCGCTGCGCGCCGCGGCGCTCTGGGCGTTGGGGCGGCTGGATCAGGCTGGCCCGAGGGGCTCCTAGCGGGGTACCGCAGGCGGCCTAGCGGGGTACCGCAGGCGGCCTAGCGGCGCCCCCCCGAGAAGAATGACAGGATGACGAGGATCGGGATGATCACGAACAGGAACAGGTCCCCGACGACAGGGACGCCCCTGATGATGACGGTGTTGTAGTACTGTGGAATGTACTGCTTGAACAGAACCACGAGGAACCAAAGGATGCCGGTGAGCGAGAGGAATACGTTGCGCTGCCGGGCGAGGTTCCAGATCCCGAGAATTCCAGCAAGGATGGCAAGTACCAGATACACGGTGCTCCAGCCCATGGAGGTCTCCTTGGTCGAAGTGTTGCCTACGTAGTGTCACAAAAGGCGTGCCGGGTCAAGACGCCAAGGGGTCCTACTGTGCGGACAGCTCCGCGGCAAGACCTTCGGCCATGGTTTCAACGTCGACACTTTGAGGCACCAGCGGGAGCAGGAAAGGGAAGGGGATCGGCAGGGGAGGCTGGGGCCGCGCGGCAGCGGCGTCCAGCCAGGTGACCCTTGCCGCACCCACTCCACGGGTCGAGCACAGGTGCAGTGCGTCGCGCAGGGCCTCCATGGATGCCCGAGGACGGGTCTCATTGCCGCTTCTCTCGCGCGGCGGCAGCCCGGCAAGCGGGACGCAGAGATCGCCGTCGCGGGAAAGGGCTCCAAGGGCGGCGCTGAAACGCCAGAGTGCGGGAACGGAGGCGAGTGCCTGGGAAAGCGGGATGCCGGTATCCACCAGCGCCGCGACGCGATCAGGCCAGTGGATCAGCCCCGCGGGCAGACCGAGGGATGAGGCGGTGCTGATCGTAAGAATTACCCATTGATATTCGTCGGGGGACAGGCTCCGCAGCGTCGAGCGCAGCGAGGGGTCGGGGTCCGCCGCCCGCTCCGCCGAGGCCGCGCGCAGGGCGCCCAGGCCGTCGAGGATGCCTGCCAGCGCCGGCAGCGCATCGTGTCCGCCGGCCAGCAGGTCGTCCCCGAGGCCCGCGATCAGCGGGTCACCGGGTCGCGCGCGGCAGAGAAGCGGATCCACAGCGTTCGCGGGAGCCGCCGCTTCCGTCACCGCCAGCGCAAGGATGGCGGGCACCGTGACCTCCTCCTGGCCGCGCTGAAAGCTCATGAGCAGGCCGGCGGAAATGTCTGCACTCTGGCTGAGGGCGGCCCCCGCGGGGGAGTCCAGAAGGCTGAGGGTGATCGTCATTTCGCGCTGGGCACGAGGAGCGAGCGTTTCGATTGTTGCCTGGGAAGGCATGGGTGAGAGCGACGGAATGCTCAGGCGGACCGCCACCCTTTTCAGCTCGGCGGCGCTGTCGTTGCGGACCTGCAGGTGCACCACGAACAGGCGGTCGCATCCCCCCGTGGACTGCACGCTGGCGCGTGCCGAGAGGATGCGCGGGGCTTCCGCCTGCCGCGCTAGAGCGGCGCGCACCTCTTGCCGGCGTGAGACGATCGTGGACAAGAGCTGTGCCGCCTCGGGCTCTTCGGGTGCTTCCGCCGAAAGCTCCCGCGCCGCTTCCGCTGCCCGCAGGAATGCCCCCTCGGCCCGGTCGTAGCGCAGGTCGCGCATCACGGATTCGGCCAGCTCCGCGTACAGCTCGGTTTTCTGTCTCAGGATTTCCGCGCGCGCGGCAATCACATCTGCTTCCGCACCTCCGCGGCGCGCCAGGAGATCGCCGAACTGCCAGGCCATGAGAGACAGCCCCTCGCTCAGCGCCAGGGCCGATGCCTCCTGCACCTCGGGCGCATTTCTCCTGTTCATGCGCGAGAGAAGGGAGCCGAGTGATCCATCCTCTGGCGTGGAACCCGGGGCGAATGAGAGAAGCCTGCGGGACGGCCCGTCGAGAATCGTAAAGGTGCCATCGGTGCCGTTCGCCGCTAATGCGAAGAGCGCCGGCAGCGTCTCGGCGGGACGCCCCGGTATCCGTGTGAGCTTCCACACGGGGATGCCGCTGTTCTGGAACTTCCATACCTCACCCGAGCCGCCCAGGAGGAAGCTGCCGTCGGCGTACGCCTCGATCTGCTGCGGGACCTGCATCGTGGATGCCGGGAAGAGCGGCTTTATGGAGTAGATTTCTCCTCCGCCGGAGGTGAAGACGCGGATGCGCCTCTCCCCGGCATCCCACACCCAGAGGTTGCCTTCACCGTCAGCACAGAAAGCGGAGATGTACGAGACGCGCGGGTGGACCTGCCAGCGCCGCGCGGTCTCCAGCGCGCGCGCGGTGACGAGCGCTGACCCGCCTGACTCAGACAGGATAGCCAGGATCCCAGGCGCGAGCATCCGCGCGGGAAACGCCGAAAGCTCCTGCGCGTCGAAAAGTTGGCGGGTGCCCGAACGGGCATTCACGGCCGCGATTTTCCGCTGCTTTTCGGAGAGGAGCAGCCGCTCATCGCCGTCCCGCGCAACACCGGAGAGCTGCAGCGGCTCAGGGCCTGCTGCCTGGTTGTGAATGTCCTGCAGCGTGGAGGCGATGATGCGAAACAAGGGACCCAGGGTGAGGTATCGGTGCGGGAAGCAGATCGTCAGCTCGTCCCCCGAGCCGGCAAGGCCTATCGGCTCCAGCTCGGCGGCATCCCATCCCGTGAGCGCCTGCAGCGAATCCACGTGGAGCGTTGCCGTCAGCCGGGGCGGTGGAGCCAGCGGGAATGCCGAGAACTCGTCCAGGGAGAAAAGGAGGAACGCCAGGTCCCCCGCCATCGTGGCCACAAGGCTGGCGGGCGCCCCGTCGGGGACCGTCGATTGAAGGGAGCGTGTCGCCTCTCCCGCGGTGAGGGAGCTGGAGACCAGGAGGCCGCCTGCCTGACGCTGAATGTCAACCTGCGCAAAGGGCAGCGCGGCAGCAGCCGCGTCCCCGCCTCCGGTGGCGGGACCCGTGTCAAAGGAAATCTCGGCAAAGCGGCCGTACGCGCGGGAGAAAAGGGAGGAGACCCCCGCCTGGAGCGCTTCGGCTCCCGCAGCCGCCGAACGGGCGTCCGGCGCAATCGTCATCTCGACGGCGAGCTTTTCCCCGTGGACCGCGGGCGGGCTTCCCAGGAGAAGAAACGCCAGCAGCAGGAGCATCAGCGTGCGTACCCCAGGGCGCCCAGGGCTGCTTCCGCCTCTTCCCTCTCGTCCCAGGCGGCCGGTCCCGCGGGACCGATGATGCTCCCCTCGTGACCCTTGCCCAGGAGCAGGACCGTGTCCCCCGGGCGGGCCATGGCCGCCGCGCGACGCACCGCCTCACGACGATCGGGAATGAGCAGGAGGTCCTTGCCCCTGGTCCTGCCGGCGCACCCCTCGGCGATCTGCTCGAGGATCTGCATGCTGTCCTCCCCGCGCGGGTCCTCGTCAGCGAGCACGATCGTGTCGCAGTGCTCGGCCGCCGCCTCACCCTGCATGCGTCTCTTTGCCCCGTCGCGCTCCCCGGCTGAGCCGAAGACGGCAATGACCTTCCCGCGCGTGTGCTCCCGCACCCAGGGCAGGAGCTTGCGGAAAGCACCAGGGGTGTGCGCGTAGTCCACGATCACGGCGAAGGGCTGGCCGCGGTCCACGTAGTCCATGCGGCCGCGGACGCTGGTCAGTTCCCGAACCCGGGGGGCCAGGTCCAGGGGGTCGATCTGGAGAATGCTCGCGACAGTGAGGGCGGCCGCCAGGACGTTCTCCACCCAGAAAGGTCCGGGGATGGACACGTGGGCATCGGCTTCCCTGCCTCGGTGGATCATCCGGAAAGTCGTTCCCCCGATGTCAGCGCCGACAACGCGCGCCGCCAAGTCGGCTGGCGCGCGCACCCCGTAGGAGTACACGGGGCAGCCGCTGGCTGCGCGGAAGTAATCGGCGCTCGGCTCATCGGAGTTCACCACGGCGAAGCGGGGGCAGGAAACGCTTTTCCCCGCGGCGCGCGCCAGGGCGCGGAACAGGTTCGCATTGTCGGACCTGTACTGCTCGAAGGAGCCGTGGAACTCCAGGTGCTCGTGGGTGACGTTGGTGAGCACGGCGGCATCGAATGCCACGTCTCCCAGCCTGTTCATGCGGGCGGAAAGACCGTGGGATGTTGCCTCCACGATGGCGTACTCCTTGCCGATGTCGACCATCTCCCGCAGCATGCCATGGATCTCGGTGGCCTCCGGCGTCGACTGGCGGAAGGGGTTTTTCACGACCTGGTCCCCCGTCTGGAACGAGACGGTGGAGAGGAAGCCCGCCTTTTTCCCCAGCATGCCGAGAAGCTGCGCGATGAACCACACGGTGGAGCTCTTCCCGTCAGTTCCCGTCACCCCGATCACCCGGAGAGAGCGGGACGGGTGGCCGTAGAAAGCTGCGGCGAGCGGGGAGAGAGAGGTACGGGGGTTACCGACCTGGATCCAGGACACAGTCTCCGCCGCCCCTTCGGGCATGCGGGAGAGAAGCACGGCGGCGGCCCCGCGGCGCAGCGCGTCGGGGATGAAGCGATGTCCATCGGTGTGCTGGCCGTCCATCGCAACGAAAAGGAACCCCGGTTCCACCTCGCGCG
>JBEKVA010000346.1:0-4648 GCA_049514475.1 Spirochaetia bacterium | reverse complement strand
GCTTGGCAACTACACGAGGATCCCCGGCTACGGCAGGCTTCCTCCGGCCGCGCGGCACTCGGCAAAGGTGCTCTGGTACGCGCGGGAATACTACGGCCGGCAGCACGACCTGCCCCCCGGCAACGTGGCCTCCAAACAGGACATGCGGAGCATTCTCGACAGGGGACTGCGGGACGCGCAGGAGATCGCGCGGTTTCTCAACGGCCAGCGGAAGCGGAACATGATCGTGGCAGAGGACCTGGCCGCGCAGATGACCCGCGCCGAGAAAGACGTGCAGGCGGAAGAGAAAAGCCCTAAAGGCTGATAAGGTTGCCCGCGAAAAGCGCGGCGGTAGAAGGGTGGCAGGTAAAGAGAATGAGCTGCCGGCTCGCCGCGAAAGACGATAGGGCCGCGGCAGCGGCCTTCTGCCGGGCCGGGTCCATGTCGACAAGGGGATCGTCCATCATCAGGAAGCCGTCGGCATCGCCGAGAAACCAGGACGCCATGGCAAGGCGGAGCGCCAGCGCCAGGGAGTCCTTCGTCCCTGCCGAAAGGAGCTCCCACGACATGGCCCCACCGTCCGGGCCGGCCAGACCGCTGGGCAGCGCGCCCTCCATCCGCACCCCGACGTGCCGTCCGCCTGTCATCTCGCCGATCATCTTCTCAAGGGGCGCCCGCATGCCGGCAGACACTGCGGCGTCACTGGAGCTGAGGAGGCTCTCCGCGGCGTCGGCAATGCGCTTCAGGGCCTGCCCGCGGCGCAGCTGCCCCTGGAGCTCCTCCTCGGCCTCACGGAGACGGGCTGCGAGGGCCTCGGCAGACTCCTTCGGGCCGCGGTTTTCCAGGACCAGTTTTTCCCGCAGCAGCGCCGTGCGCTTCTCGACGCTGGATGCCGCCTGCGCCTGAGCCGACTCGTAGGCCCTGAGGAACACGGCGGCATCCGCGAACCCAGGGGGAAGGGGGGCGCTGCGGGAGATCGCGCCGCCGAGCTCCTTCTCCTGGTTCAGGCCGCGGCCCAGGCGCTCCAGGACGGCACTCGGTGTTCCGTACGCCGCTTCCCACTCGGCCGTTCTGCGGGAAAGCTCATCCAGCTCCCGGCGCACACCGTCCTTCCGCGCCGCGGCATCCGCGAGCTCGGCGGCTACTACGGCAAGCGGCCGGCCCGGGAGGGACGGGCCGAGGGCAGCGACCTTCGCTTCCAGGTCGGCCTGCAGCTCCCCCTCCAGCTCCTCGGCAAGGTGCCTTTGCGCTGCAGTGAGCTCGGCCGACAGCTGGGCGAACGCGGCCGCGCGCGTCTCCGCCTCGGGGAGGTCGCTTACCGCGAGCTTTTTCAACAGAAGCTCCACCGCGCGACGGGCAGACTCGGCCTTCTCGGCTTTCTCCTCGAACCCGGTGTCCCCCGACCTCACCTCGATTTCGAGGTCAGGATGGAGGATGCGCAGCCGCCCGGATGCGGTGAGTCGAAGGACTTCATCAGGAGAAAGCGTGCGGGTGCGCTCGGGGCGGAAATCCTCCTGCACGCCGATCTTCACCGTGTTTCTACCCGCCACGGTGACCGAGAGCCTGCCCGCCTCCGCCGCGGCGGCAAGGGCGTCGAGCTTCCTGACGGCAAGACGCAGCTCCTCAAGGCTGCTTTTCTCCAGGGGAGGGACCTCCACCAGCTTCCTGCCGGCTTCCTGGACGGCAAGGGCGCTCCGCATGACCCGTTCGTGTTTCATTCGCAGCACGCGGCCCTGCTCTTCCCTCTGGGCCTGGTCTTTTTCCTGCGCGAGCGATGCCTGGGCAGCATCCAGCCCGGCCAGCTCCCCCTTCAGCTTTTCGATGCGGTCCTTCGCCTTCGGCCACTCGGCGGCGATCTTTCTCCACGAGTCCAGCTCCAGGCGGACCGACCTCAGCTCTGCTTCCCACCTCCTGCGCTCTGCAGCGTCGGCCGCGGCCGCGCGGTGGTCCGCCACGAATGCCTCACTCGCTACGGCAGCCGCGGCGGCTGCGCGAATCCTTCCATTAACGTCATCCAGCTCCTTCTCCCATGCGAGGGCAGCCTTCTGCTCGGCCGCCGTTCGCTGCGCCGCGTACCACGCCGCCAGGATCGTGCCCACCTCCTTCTGCCAGGGGTTCTCTATGCCACGCCCCTTCTCGGGGCCGCCCCGGTCCGAATCCCAGTGGGAGAACGCGTCCCTTCCCAGCTCGGCCAGGCGCGAGAGGAACCTGTCCACCGAAACGCCCCCAGCCTCCAGCACCGCGGTGCGCAGGATGTCGGCGAGATCGGCCAGCGCATCGGAGGCGTCCTTTTTCAGCACCGCCAGTGTCGCGGCCAGCTCGGCCTGGCCGGTCATGAGGACCTTCCAGAATGTGCCCTGCTTTGCCGGCAGGATGCTCTCCAGCTTCGCGCTGATCGCATCGTCATCGACAAGGGACCCCCCCGCGGGAAGGACCAGCTCGGAGGCGGGGGAGGCGCCCCAGCGGCGGCGAAGGAGCCAGGTGCCGCCGGCAGCCTGGAGCTCGAGCTCGACGCGCACGACATCGCCACCCGATATCGGCATGTAGCGGCCAATGTGCTGCTCGAGCTTCGGCTTGGAGAGCTTCGTGCGCAGGAAGGAGCTTTTCACGGCGGCGAAGAGTGTCGACTTGCCGGCCTCGTTCGGACCCAGCACGATATTGAGACCCGGCGCAAAAGAGACCTGGCGGTCCGCGAAGAAGCCGAAGGGGTGGAGGCGGAGCCTGCGCAGGATCACCGCTGCGCCTCCGCGATCAGCTGATGGGCAGCCTCGAGCGCCTCCAGGTCACCCTCCTCCGCCAGCCGCAGGAGGAGCGCGTGAGGGAACGAGCCCTGCGGGAACTCGCGGTCAATGGACTCCCGCGTGATCTCCTCGCGCAGGCCATTGCTGCGCAGGTCCAGGTACAGGAGGGCATCGTTCATCCGCTGGCGCAGGGCACCGAGAGAAGCAATCACCTCGGCCGACGCGCGGCCCTCCAGGTGCGCCTTCAGCACGATGCTCTTCGCCTCGGGCCCGGAAAACCTCTGCGCGAGCTTTTCCAGGTCCTGGGCCGCGTGCACGGGAATGGTTTCCTCGACGAAGCGGAGGCTGCCCGTGACGATCGGCTCGGCGCTCACCGTATCATGGTCGTCGAGCTCGAGTGACCACGCGGTCCCCGCGTGGGTGCAGTTGAAGCCGTCGGGGGCAGGGGTGCCGGGGTTGAAGATCCTGTCCAACCGGCCCGGCGCCGGGGGAAATCGCACGTGTGTATGGCCGAGCAGCCAGAGGGAGAGACCCGCCTCCTCGAGCTGCCGCCGGGTCATGGGGTAATAGTCGCCGTTGAAATCCGGGGAGAGCCCCTCCAGGCTGCCATGGGCAACACCGATGTGATGGAGAATCGCGCGATCGCGGGCGGTCTCCCGCACCCAGCCAATGGCGTTGTCGGCCGAGTGGCGGGATAGGCACGGGCAGGGATACAGGCAGGCATTCATGTCGTGGCGATCCAGGGGGTACGGGCGGCCCTGGTCGAGCAGGAGGGTGGCGTCCCCCGCGGCGTCCCTGAAGCCCGGCCACAGCGGGTCATCCGCGGAAAGGTAGTCATGATTTCCCGGCAGCACGGCGACCAGCCTGCCGCTGAAACCGCGAAGGATCTCAGCGGCGCGCCGGACGACGGCGGCCTCTACAGTCACCTTTTCAAAGAGGTCGCCGGCAACCACCAGCAGGTCGCTCCGCCGGGCATTCGCCTCGGCTACGACATTTTCGAGGGCCTGGAACCGGGCCTCCACGAGGGCTGCCTGCGCGTCGGCATAGCCGGCGAAGGCCATGCCCAGGTGGATATCGGCGGTGAGCAGCACGCGGAGGGACATCGCCGGCGAGTATAGGGGATCGGAGAGCGGGAGTAAAGTTGAGCTGTTCGCCCCGCTGCTATTTCTGGGCCGGCTGCTGGGCCGGCCCCGGGGCTGGCTGCTGTGCCGGGGCGGCCGGGGGGAAGGCGGCGGCGAGCTCCGCTTTCGTGGCGTCGCGGATCTTCAGGACCTCGATGTCGAACGTGAGGTCCTTGCCGGCCAGGGGGTGATTGAAATCGACGGTCACCGTCTTGTCGGTGATCGCGTTGATCGTCACCGTGATCGGTCCCTGCGGCGTGCGCACCGTGTATGTCGCACCGACCTTCAGCTCGAGGTCCTTCGGGAAGTTCTTCCTGTCCACCGTCTGCAGGGCGGCCTTGTCGTACTCACCGTAGGCATCCGCCGCCTTGACGTCGATCTTCTTTTTCGCACCGACTTTCAGCCCGAGAAGCCCCTTTTCAAGGGTGGGAATCATCTTCCCCGAGCCCACCAGGAACTCAAGCGGCTTGTCCTTCTCCGACTGTCCGAACACCGAACCGTCGGCCAGCGTTCCCTTGAAGGAGATCGAAACCATCTCCTTGTCCTTCACTATGGCCGGACCGCAGCCAATCACCGCAAGCATCAGGACCACGGGCACAAGACCCATGAGCATCCTTTTCATCGTCTCTCCTTCGAATACAAAAAGATCACCGAGCTTATTCCCCTTTTGGGGATTGGGCAAGGGCGCGCGTTGCCTCACCAGAATTCTAACCCAAGGACCTGATTTGCCTCATCCAAGAATCTTACCCGGGACTACCGTTCCCCATCGCCGTGTCCAGACGGCTGACGGGGGAAAAGGGAATGGGT
>JBEKVA010000345.1:0-4659 GCA_049514475.1 Spirochaetia bacterium | reverse complement strand
CAGGATGGTCTTTGAGCTGACGAAGGAAAGCCCCCAGAAAAGGACGGTTCCCCAGACGGCGAGCAGGGGGAGAGCGCGGCGGGAGGCAGGCTGCTGGTGCTGTTCAAGCGGGCTCATGTCGGTGAGCCACGCTACCAGAATCACCGGCCTTGAGCAATCGCAGCGGCACGCCCCAAAAGCGGGCGGCCGCCGCGTGCCGCCCCTTATTCCAAGTGCAGCTTCTTCAGCTTCGGGGAGATGACCACGCGGCAGTATCCTTCATTCGCGTGGGAGTTGTAGTACCCCTGGTGGTAGTCCTCGGCCTTCCAGAATTTTTCCAACGGTACGATTTCCGTCACGATGGGATCCTTGAGCTTTCCCTGCGCCTTTTTCCGGGACCGTTCCGCGGCGTCCTTCTGCTTCTCGTCGGCATAGAAGATGATCGAGCGGTACTGGGTACCCTTGTCGGCACCCTGGCGGTTCAGCGTGGTGGGATCGTGGGCCTGCCAGAAAATGTCGAGGATATCCTCGTAGCTGATCATCGCGGGGTCGAAGGCCACCTGGATGACCTCGGCATGGCCGGTGCTCCCCGTGCACACCTGCTCGTAGGTGGGGTTTGACTGCGTGCCCCCCGCGTAGCCGGAGGTCACGGAGAGAACACCCTCGATTCGCTGCAGCACGGCCTCGGTGCACCAGAAGCACCCGCCGCCAAACGTCGCCAGCTCCGGCCGGCCAGGGGGATTCGAGCTCATCGCGACCTCCGCGTACAATCTACCTATACGCGCGGCCGCCAGGCAACGGAGTGTCTCAGCGCGCCCCGGCGCGCTCTCCCTACCTTCTAGCGCGCCCCGGCGAACATGAATCGCTTCACCTTGCGCGTGGAGGTCTTCGGCAGCTCCTCCTTCGACACGTCGAAGGTGTGCGGGATCTTGTAGACGGCGGCCCCGGCGGTGGCCTTCTGGATCTCCGAGCGCACGAGCGCGCGCACCTCATCCTCGCCGAGCTTCTTCCCCTGCTCCTTCTCCATGGAGGCCAGGACCTCGGGGTCAGGGTAGATAACGGCGTGCGGATATTCGCCCCCGCCCTCGTCGAGCTTGCCGATGACAACCACCTCGGAGAGCAGCGGGCTGGTAATAAGGAGGTTCTCGATCTCCTCGGGATAGATGTTCTTCCCGCCCTTGGTGACGATGATGTTCTTCAACCGGCCGGTGATGTACAGGTACCCGTCGGCGTCGAGCTTTCCGATGTCCCCCGTGTGCAGCCAGCCCTCCGCGTCGATCACCTCGACCGTCTTCTCCGGCATGTTGTAGTAGCCGAGCATGATCGTGGGGCCTCGGGCGAGGATCTCCCCGTTGCCGTTCTCGTCGGGGCTCTCGATGCGCACCTGCACATTGTACAGCGGGATCCCGACCGAGCCCGGCTTGTTGTGCGCGGGGCACGTGGTGGAGATGACCGGGGAGGTCTCCGTCAGGCCGTAGCCCTGGTAGGTGATGAGCCCGAGCGCCTCCATGCCGTCGATGATGTCCTTGGCGATAGGCCCGCCGCCGGAGACGAAGAAGCGCAGCTTCTCCACGCCGAGCTGGCGCGCCACTGACTTGAAGAGAAGCGGCCCGATGCGCAGGTGCAGCACCCGGAAAAAGAATCCGCTCACGGCGAGCATGACGCGGAAGAGGACCCGCACCGCGGGGGGCTTGGCCTTCACGTTGGTCAGGATGCCCTTGTAGATCTTCTCGATGAGAAGCGGCATGGCGGGGACGCAGGTCGCCCCCGTGTCCTTCATGATGCCGATAAGGACGTTCGTCTTCATCGAGGGAACCGAGGTGACCATGCCGCCGCCCAGGAGCGGCGTGAAAATGCCGAGGATCGTGGGATAGGTGTGGTGGAACGGGAGGACGATGATCCAGTTGTCGCCCGGCCCCAGAGGGGTGGTCATCTGCACCGCGTCCCCGTTTTCCACGAGGTTGCGATGGGAGAGCATGACCCCCTTGGGCGTGCCGGTGGTCCCGGAGGTGAAGATGAGCGCGGCAAGATCGTCGGGAGTGACGATTGCGGCGGCGTACGGGTCCCCTGCGCGGCCCACAAGTGCACGTCCCTCGTCGAGCAGCGAGAAGAAGTACGGCATGCCGCGCTCTGCCGCGGGGGGAGGATCGAAAAGGATCAGGGTATCGACGGCCCCCGCCGAAGCCTTCTGCACCTTCTCGCGGTATTCGGCGGAGGTGAAGATGGTGCGCGCGCCGCTGGCGCGCACGATGGAGGCCAGCTCCTCCCCCTTCAGCAGTATGTCGTAGGGAACGATCACGCCCCCCGCGCATGCCACGGCCAGGTAGCTGATGACCCACTCGCTCCTGTTCTCCGAGATGAGCCCCACGCGGTCGCCCTTGCGCATGCCCCGCGCCAGGAGGGCGGCGCCGAGGCTGCGCACGTGCTCCTGCAGCTCGCCGTAGCTCAGCGTCCAGTACCCGTCGGGCCTCTTCATGTTCAGCGCGGGGTTGGAAAGCCTGTCCGCGCGGAAACCGTCCACCATCTCGCGGATAGAATGCTGGTTGCGGGACTGCGAAACGACGTTGACCTTCATGAAATCCTCTTCTCCTTGAAGCGTCTTAAGGAGCGATCGACAGCCTGCCGAACACCGCCGTGGCGCGGATCTCCAGGGCCGGTGCGCCGGCCTTGTAGGCGGGGGTCTTGTACACCGTCTCCCCGAACGCCACCGAGCGTTCGCCGGGGGCTTCCACCGTGCCGAAGACCGATGTCATGATCACCCGCACGGGGGTTGTCGGGTTGACGTGCAGTGTGCCGCTGCCGAAGATCACGTTCACCTCGGCGCGCGCCCCGCTTCCGCTGACGACCACCGGGGAGAGGTCGACGCTTCCGCTGCTGAATATCACGTTGTAGTCCTGGCTCCTGTCAGGGGCATATCGCAGGATGGTCGACTCGGTGAACACCGCCGTGCGGCCTTCGTGAACGACCGGCCCCCGCACGAGGACGCGGATGCCGACGTAGATGAGAAGCACCGCAATGATGACACGGATCACCGGGATGTGCACGGGTATATAATGGCGCACGAAGAACCACACCCCCACGAGGATCAGAAGGACACCCCAGAACACCCCATCGAACCATGACACCATCTCGGGATTCTCCCTTTGTTTCCTGCATGATCACGGGCACGCAAGCCCCTGTCAAGGCAACCTCGTACCAAGAGAGCCTATGTACGCTGGGCTCGCTTCAGCTCCGCGTTGATCGAGTCCCTCAGCCACTCCTGTTCGCGTGCCGAAAGCCCGCTGCCAAAGCTGAGAGTATCGGCGCCAAGGTCGATACTGAGCCTCCGCGTCGACCCCGCTTCCCGCCGGTGGCGGCCGCCGCGGCGGTACCCGTAGCCATAGCCGTAGCTCCACGTGCGATAGCGGCCGGGCTGTATCCCCCGTTCCGCTGCAAGCCGGCACTCCCCGACATCGCGCAGGGGGACCTCCCGACGCCGGGAGAAAAAGAGCCGCCGACGGGTATAGACGAGCCCCGCGGGACTGATTTCGATCTTCAGCCTGCCCAGGATGCCCGACAGGACCCACGCGATCATCCCAATGCCCACCGCCCAGAAAGGCAGTGACATGAGGGTGAACGTCAGCGGGGCGTGCGCGGTGACCGAGCCCGACGTCCAGAAGCCGACGAACACCAGCCAGAACAGGCCGAAGGGCGCGATGCCGCGACGGCGCCCCATCCCTCCCGCCTCGAGCAGCGAAAAGCTCACGGTGCCGTCCCTGGCCGCGCGGATGATGCGGGAGCCATGCGGGGGAAGCTCCGACACCTCGGCCGGCGCCTGCTGCGCGGATGCCGACGAGGAAGGCAGCTCTTTCCCTTCCAGCAGGGCGATTGCCTCTTCGATACCGATGGTGCGCCGGCTCTCGTCGGGCTCCAGCCAGTTTCCCAGCAGCCGCGCCAGGCCCGGCGAGGAGATATCCACGACAGAGGGCACGTCGATCTTCATGTCCTTCACGGGGAGGTCGGCGGGATTCCTGTGCGTGAGCAGGAACAGGAGCGTCGCGGCAAGGGCGTACAGGTCGCTGCGGATGCTGGCCCGGCCCGTGAACTGCTCCATGGGCGTGTACCCGGGGGTCCCGATGATGGTATTGGTGGCGCCGGTGGACAGACGGATGGCATCCTGCACTCCCCCGAAGTCCACCAGGAAGAGATCGCCGCCGGGGCCGACGATGATGTTGCGCGGATTGATGTCGCGGTGGATCACCGGCGGCCGCACCCCATGTATGTAGGAGACGATGCCCGCAAGCCGCGCCCCCATGGCACGGATGTCCGGCTCCGTCCCGCGCCAGCCGTCCTGCACCCGCTGCTGCAGGCTCGCGCCGTCGATGAACTCGCGGACCAGCACGAACCGCGGCTCCCCGTCGCGGTCCAGGGAGAAGAAATCCACGTATGCCGGGATGCCCTCGTGGTGCAGCCCCTTCAGCACGTCGGCCTCCCGCTGGAAGAGCTCCATGGCTTTCCAGTCTCCCATGAGGCTGAGGTGCAGCACTTTCACCACGACCTGTTTTCCCGAAAGGGCATCCCGGGCAAGGCAGGTGATGCCGGCCCCGCCCCTGCCCAGCTCCCGGATGATCTCGTACCTCTCGGAAAGAGTCTCTCCGGCTTTCATGGCGCGGCGTGTTCCAGGAGGGAGAGGAGGACCTC
>JBEKVA010000344.1:0-4666 GCA_049514475.1 Spirochaetia bacterium | reverse complement strand
GTTCGCGTACCTGGATCTGGCTGACCTGGACTCCATCAGGGAGCTCGCCTCTGCCTGGAAGGGTCCTCTTCACATCCTTGTAAACAACGCCGGCGTCATGGCAATCCCGAAGCTCGAGAAATCGCCGCAGGGGTGGGAAATGCAGTTTGCGACCAACCACCTGGGGCACTTCGCGCTGGCCCTGGCCCTGCACGATTCCCTGGCGAAGGCCGGAGCCGCGCGGATCATCTCTCTGAGCTTCAGCGCGCACTTCCGTTCCCCCGTGATCTTTGACGACATCAATTTCGACTTCCGACAGTACGACCCGTTCCTTGCGTACGGACAGTCCAAGACAGCGAACGCGCTTTTCGCGGTGGAAGCTACCAGGCGGTGGGCGCGGGATGGCATCACCGTCAACGCAGTCATGCCGGGAGCGATCAGAACCAACCTGCAGCGGCACATGACGGGCGAGTGGGCGCTTTCCCCCGCGCTCATGAAAAGCATCCCGCAGGGAGCTGCCACCTCAGTGCTGCTCGCGGTCTCCCCGCTCCTGGAAGGCATTGGCGGGAGGTATTTCTGCAACTGCAACGAGGCGGAGGTCGTCTCCCAGCGTATGGCCGATCTGACAGGCGTGGCGCCTTATGCGCTTGATCCTGCAAATGCGGAGCGGCTCTGGGAGTTGTCGCTGCACGCGCTCGGGGGGAGGAGCGGCACGTGACGCGCTACTGCACGACAAGGTCGAAGGCATAGGAAGGCTTTGGAGGGACGGTGAGGCAGTCGGTCTTCGTCACATCAATCCAATAACAGGCAGTCACAGTAGAAGAGCCGTATTGTCCGGCGCAATACACGGTACTTCCAGCGACGAAGATGGTATTGTGCCCGTCGGTCTCCCGCCTCCTCGGGCGCGCCCGCAACCTCGCGAGCTCTTACCCCGCCATCTCCTGTGCCTTCCACATCTCCGCCATCTTGTCGCCTTCCAGCCTGATGAGCCAGATCCCCCGTGACTCGGAGTCCTGGCAGGCTCCCCGGGTCGTACTGTGCACGGCAACCCTGTCCCCTTCGCTGAGGATCGTCTCCACGCCGATATGGAAGTCGGGGCACTCCGCGCGCGTCTTCAGCAGCTCGGCAGGCACGTCGTGCGCGCCGCGGATCTGCGCGTTCGAGTGGTCCACCCACTGCGGATGGAGGATGTCGTGGATACGGGAGACATTCCCCGTATTCCACATCTCGAAGTAACGGCGGACGATCGACTTGTTGATATCGGGATCCGACGTCCGGACGGCGGTTCTCCGCGCGCGTACCGGCCGTATGAGGAACGCTGCGACGATAAAGCCAGCCATGGCAAAGCCCGCCGCCGTTCGCAGCGACACGGCGATTCCCCGCATGAAAGCATCGCCGAATCCATTTGTTCCGCTGCTCGTCGCACCGAACACGGTGACGAGGATGGCGAGGCCCAGGGACCCGCCCACGGTCATCATGGTCTGCGCGAGCCCCGAGGCGGCGCCCGATTCCTTGCGCTCGACCCCTGAAAGCGCCGTCACATTGAGAGGCATGATGCAGAGCCCCGATGCAAGGCCAATGAGGACGAGCGGACCGAGGAGACCGCCGACGTAGGTGCTTTCAGCAGACAAGCGGGTCAGCCAGAGGAGCCCGACGGCTTGGAGGAATGTCCCCGTCATGATGAGGCGCCACGGTTCCCACCTTTTCAGGAGGCGCGGGACAATGCGTACGGTGATCAGGATCATGCCGGCAAGGGGCAGGTATGCCGCCCCGGCCTGCAGCGGGCTGAACCGCAGCACGCCCTGGATGAACTGGGTGGAGAAGAAGAAGGTCCCGAAGTTGCCCGCGATGATGAGGAGCAGCGCCAGGTACGCACCGACCCGCGTGCGGTCGGAGAACAGCCCGAGCGGCAGCAGGGGCTCGGCCGTCCGCTGCTCGTGCCGGATGAAGAAGCCCAGGAGGACGGCGGCAAGCGCGAACGCCGCAATGGCCAACGGGTTGCCCCAACCGGACGAGGCCGCGCGGACCAGGCCGAAGACGAGAGACGTCATGCCCACGGTGGAGGAGACGGCCCCAGCGAGGTCGAATCGTCCTTCACGCCGCTCGGTCTCCCTGAGAACGATGGGCACGAGGATGGCAAGGGCGATGCCCACCGGCACATTAACGAAGAACACCCACCGCCAGGAGAGCAGCCCCGTCAGCACGCCTCCGAGGGCCAATCCGACGATGCTCCCGAGGCTTGCCGCCGCCGAGTAGAAGCTCAGTGCACGATTGCGCGGCTGTCCCTCGGGAAAGCTCGTGATCAGGAGCGCCATCGTGCTGGGAGCGGCGAACGCCGCGCCGACGCCCTGCAGGACGCGCGATACGAGCAGCCACCACGCGCTTGGCGCGAAGCCGCCCAGAGCGGAGGCGGCCGTGAACAGGATCACGCCGAAGAGCAGGCTGCGCTTGCGTCCCACGATATCGCCCGACCTTCCGCCGAGAAACAGGAGCCCGCCGTAGGCGAGCATGTATGCGTTGACCACCCAGGCCAGGCCCACGGTGGAAAATCCGAGCGCCGAGCGCATGGTGGGCAGGGCGACATTGACGATGCTCATATCGATGCCGATCATGAGATAGCTCGCCACGATGATCCCGAGGATCACTCCGAGACGGGTCTCCCTGACCGAAGAACTCAAAGCCATGTATCTTCACCTCCGTGATGAGTTGCTATACGGAGTGTGTCTCCGTTTAACCCAACGAATATACGGAGGGTCCCTCCGATAGTCAACACGGGAGGCTGATTTGTATATTATAGAAGCGATGAGCCAGAAAACCGGGAATCAAAGCCGTCCGCTTCGCGCCGACGCCCAGAAGAACTACGCGCACCTGCTCGACGTGGCGCACGCGGTCTTCATGAAGAAGGGACCCGACGCGTCGCTCGAAGAGATCGCCCGAAAGGCGGAGGTGGGCATCGGCACGCTGTATCGCCATTTTCCCACGAGGACCGATCTCCTGGAGTCGGTCTACGCCGAGCAGATCGAGGGCCTGATTGCGCGCGCGTACGCACTGCGCGACACCCTGCCGCCCCGGGAGGCGCTGCTCTCCTTCCTGGACGCAGCGGCTGAGCACATGATGACCTACAAGGCGTTGAAGGCCTGTCTCATTTCAGCGGGGGAAGGCGCTATGAAATCGCACAAGCAGTGGGCCCCGCGCCTGTACGATGCTGTCGGCGCGCTGCTGGCTGCCGCGGAAAAGGCCGGGGTGGTTCGCAGCGGATTGGAACCAATGGATCTCATGAAGCTGGTCCATGCCATCACGGTCGCGGCGGAAAAATCCCCCGACAGCGCGGCTCAAGTCAAAAGGCTGCTTGGCATCATGACCGACGGCCTGGTCAGCAAATCATGATGCCATGCTGGCGCGCATCTATTCCAACGCGACCTTGTCCACGTAACACCAGATCCAGTCTTCGCCGGGCTCGAATGATTTGATCAGTGGATGTTGGGTTGCATGGAAGTGCTTTGTGGCATGCTTGTTCTTGGAGTCATCGCAGCACCCGACGTGTCCGCAGATAAGGCAGATGCGCAAGTGCACCCACGAATCGCCTGTCTTCAGACAATCCTCGCATCCCTCTGCGCTCGGCACCACGTCCCTGATCTGGTCCAGGTGCGTGCACGGATCACGAGGCTTTTCTTTTGTTTTCACCTGGCAAATATACTGAGAGTCTGGCCGCCGACATACCGGTGGCTGGTTGTCGTGATCGACCCCTGAGATTGTCGCTTTTACACCACACACGGAGACGCCTTCCGTCGCTACCTTTGTTACACGAAGACTTCACGAGGGAGGTACGTCATGAATGCGGTTGCACGAGGCACGATAAACATGGTGACTTCGAGGGATGGGACAAAAATCGCATACGACAGGCAGGGCAAGGGGCCGTCCGTTATCCTGGTGGCCGGGGCCCTCTGTTCGCGGCTGGGCTGGTCAGGACCTGCCCTGTCCAGGCTGCGGCCCCTCGTGCTGTCGAGAATGTGCCGGCCGCCCGAAAACGGCGCACCACGCGTCCCAGCTGCCGATAGCTCGCGCCGAGAAAATCCGCAAGCTCCCCCAGGTGGTCGGTTCCGAGGATCCACCCTTCCGCAGAGATACATGAACAGGCGATGATTGCGTTCCGCGTTTTTTCGTATAGCGGCAACCGGCAGGCACCCTTCCTCTACAGCGTGCTGGCACCCCTGGTCGGCGCCGTCACAACCCTGATGTCGAGCGTGAACAGCCGCTTCTCGGCAAGGCCGCGCTATCCCCTGTCCGTGCGACGCCTGCCCGGCATCGTTCTGGCCATTGCGGGAGTAGCTGTCATGAGCCACGTGGTCGATATCGGAATTGGCGGGCCGTCGGGCGGGCCGGCGCAGCGGGGAGCTGGCACCTGGACCCGGTTGCCATGCTCGTTGCACTCGTTGCGGGCATGCTTCCCGCCATCACGTTCAGCCTCAACTCGGAGCTCGGGCGCAGGAAAGGCGCGGTGCACAGCACTCAGGTCAACTACATAGTGGGATTGGCAACGACGCTTGTCATAGCAGCCGCGGTTCGGCCGGCAGTGACGGAGGCCTTCCATGCCATCGCTGCCTCTGGCCCCGTGCTGGCCCTGGGGGGAGGCTTTCTGGGTGTCGTGGTGGTGACGTCCATGAACTTCATCTTCCCGCGTATACCC
>JBEKVA010000343.1:0-4679 GCA_049514475.1 Spirochaetia bacterium | reverse complement strand
TTCAGGAGCTCGCGCGAGACCTCGTTCATCTTCCTGTTGTCCAGCCGGTCGAGAAATCGCGGGCGCTTCACGGGCTCGCGCCCCAGGAAAAGGTTCCGCGCGATGGAAAGATCGTTCACGAGGGCCGAGTCCTGGTAGATGGTCTCGATGCCCAGGGCGATGGCGTCCGTGGTCGAACGGATGTCGGCCTTTTTGCCGCGCATGAAGATCTCCCCGCTGGTCGCGGTAATCGCGCCGGAGAGGATCTTGATGAGCGTCGACTTGCCGGCGCCATTGTCGCCCAGCAGCCCGACGATCTCCTTCTGATTCACGGTGAAGTTGACCCCGCGCAGCGCCTCGACGCGGCCATAGGACTTGCTGATGTTGCTCATGCGGACCAGTTCCTGGGCCATCGTTTTATGCCTCCGCCCGCCGCCGGCGCTCCAGCGTCGCGTGCAGGCCGACCATCGCCAGGATGATCGCGCCGATGAAGATGTTGTAGGCAAGGCCGGGCACGCCGACCATCACGATGCCGTTGCGCATGAGCCGCAGGATGAGCACCCCGATCACCGTGCCGATGACGGTGCCCCGTCCGCCGCTGAGCGCCGTGCCGCCGATCACCACCATGGCGATGATCTCAAGCTCGTAGCCGGTGCCGCTGTTCGGATTCGCCGAAGTGGTGCGGATCGAGCTGATGATCCCGGCGAGCGCGGAGGCCATGGCCGTCAGGATGAAAAGCCCCGTCTTCGTCCACGCGACATTGACGCCACGCGCGCGCGCCGCGCTGGCGTTGCCGCCCGCCGCCTGGATCCAGTTGCCCGTTTTGGTGCTGGTCAGCACGTAGCCGAGCACGATGGCCAGGCCGATGAACCAGAACAGCGAGGCGTACAGGTGGAAGCTTCCGAGGTTAATCTCCCCGACGAGAATGCTGGCGATCTTCGAGCCCTCGGCGCTCCAGGTGCGCTGCGGAAACCCGTCGGTGAGGAAGAGCGCGGCGCCGCGCAGGACCAGCAGCATGCCCAGGGTCACCAGGAAGGAGGTGATCCTGAGGCGCGTCACGAACAACCCGTTCACCAGGCCGATGCCGGCCGCGACCGCCATCGTGATGAAAAACCCTACGGTGAGCGACGTGGCGCCGCTGTTCTTCAGCGTCCACATCAGGACCGCGGAGAAGCCGAAGACCGACCCGACCGAAAGATCGAACTCTCCCGATGTCATCAGCAGCGTCATTCCCAGCGCCATGATGCCCAGCTCGACGGTGAAATCCAGAGCGTTGCCGATGTTCAGCGGCGAAAGGAATTGCGGCCGGATCCAACCGAAGATGGCGATTTCGGCGACGAGAAGGAGGAAAGGCCCCACCTCGCGCCGGGTGATCAGCCGCAGGATGAGCGGACGTTGCTGCATGGGTGATGTCCCTTCTCAGCGAGATTATACGAACCCCGGAGGGATGTCGAGCGCGCCGTCTCCCCGGGCAGAGGCGGGCATCCGCGGGAACGCCGCGAATGCCCCCAAAGCGCACGGGGTACGCGAGTACGCGTTCGGCCCGAAGGCCGTACCGTGCGCGACCTGCCGTTGTCTTTACTTCCCGGAGAGGATCTTGTCGAAGATCTTCGCGGTGTCCTTCTCGTAGAGCTTGCCGGTGATGATGTTGAACCCGGGCGGGATGCCGCTGGCCCCCATGGCCGCTATCGAAAGCGCCATGTAGCTGGTTGCGAGCGGGTCCTGCCACTGGCCGGCGTTCACGTAGCCCTGCAGGACTTCCTGCGTGGTGTCATTCGAGTTGCCCCAACCGACAACCGGGATGCTGCCCTTGGGGACGCCGACACGGTCGAACACGCGCTTGATGCTGCCGGTGACCAGGTCACCAAGGCCGATGATGGCCTTCACCTTGGAACGGTTGGCCGTCAGGTAGTCGGTCATGCGGCTGATGACCTCCGCCTGGTCGTACTTGGCGTCGGTCACTTCCCACTTGATGCCCAGCGGCTTGAAGACGCTCGCAACGCCGGCCTCTTCCTGAACGCCGTAGGTGGCGCCGGGGACCTCGACGGGCATCCATACGAAATCGCCCGACTTGACCAGCTTGTGATCGACGAGGTACTGCGCCCAGTTGTGGCCGAATACCGTGTTATCCCCGCCGACATAGGCATCGAATCCCGCCGTCGGGTCAGGCGTGTTGAAGTTGACAATGGTGATGCCTGCGGCATGCGCCTCCGCGACGACCTTCACCAGGCTCCCGGGATCAGGGCTGGTGGTGACGATGCCCGCCGCCCCTGCGGCGATGGCGGACCGCACCGCCTCCTGCTGCGAGGGCACATCGTTGCTGTGGAAGGATGTGTTGACGGTGTTGCCCGTGTCCTTTGCCCACTGCTTGGCGCCGGCCAGGAAATAGGTCCATACGGGATCCGCCGGTGAACCGTGCGAGATCCAGTAGAAGGTCTTTTTCTGGGCGGCCACGGTGAACGGGATGGCCAGGGCGAATACCAGGATGCTGAAGAGAAGCCCCATTTTCCTGAGCATTTCTTGCCTCCTCCTCGTGATTGAACGGGCCGCGTAACACGCGGCAAAACCGAAAAATGACGTTACTAGGGTACGGGGGCGATTTTCAATTGTCAAGATTATTTCTGCGTCGTCGGGCTGTTTGCCGGCGCCGCCTCAGAGCCGGAAGATCTGCACCAGCTTCTTTTCCGTCTCCCCCTCGATGGTGGCCTCCACCTCGAGGTACTGCTCCAGGCCGGATCCGCGCAGCTTCTCCTTCAGAAGCTCGTCCAGCTGGAAGACGCCGGCCGAGTTGTTCATGCGCACCTTGATGTGGATGGGCTTCTCATCGCCGCTCAGGATCTCGATCTGCTCGATGGAGGCTGCCGAGAGGGAGTGGATGTTGACCACCCCCGCCTCGAAGGGGATGCGCGAGCGGCCCTTGGTCATGTCCAGCGCGTCGGCCACGCGCACCACTCCCGCCTCAACGGTCATGGGCCGTCCCTCGCTGCGGTGCGAGATGATGGCATGGAGCGTCTCCGAGCGCACGACGGTGCGCGCCACCGTGTCGTACAGGCCGTCGAGCAGCCTGTCGATGATGGGCTGGGCAACAAAGAGGCTGTACTGCTCGTGGTCGGCCCTCTGGATGGACATGCCCAGGTCGTGCAGGAGCGAGCCGAGGACCACGACCACCTCGGCGTCGCCGTTGGTCATCTGGTAATCGCGCACGATGCTGGGCACCACGCCGCGGTCGAAGAGCTGGCGCAGCATCTTCAGCGCGATGTTGGACACGATCTGGAAATGGATGGGCCCGTGGTCGCTCATGCCCAGGCGGGTCACGGCGTTGACGTTCATCACCGTCCACAGCGCGTGCAGCTCCTCGTCGGCGTTGGCCCGTTCGACGACCTTGTGGAGGATTGGGTTGTGACGGACCGGGAGCCGGATCTCGAAACGCTGCCCCGCCTCCAGGGCGGTCTCTTCAGAGCTTTCACTCATGGATCGAATGTAGTGCTTCGCGCTGCCGGGGAACAGGGGGTGAAGGCCGGCGGCCGGCGGTGCCCAAGCGCATTGACAGCGGTCACCGTCGACCCTATGATCCGCCACCATGACGGGCTGCCGGTGATGCGCGCCGCCAGGACAGGACCAACTGCCGCGGGTTTCCTCTCCATCCTCCTCTGGGGCACCTCAATCGCCGTGGGGCGGCTGGCCATGGGGGAGGCCGGGCTGATGCGCGGCGCCCTATTCATGGCGCTGGGCAGCGGGGTGGTCGGGAGCATCCTGCTCCTTGCCAGCAGGGCCGAGCGGGCGAAGCTGCGGACCCTACCCCGCCTGTACTGGTGGGTGTGCGGCGGTCTTTTCGTGCTGTACACGGTTGCCTACAACCTCGGCATCGGGCTGGCCAGGGACGGACGGCACGTGCTCGTCTTCGGGATGCTCAACTATCTCTGGCCGGTGCTGACGGTCGCTTTCTCCGCGCTCATCTTTCATCGGCGCGCGAGGTTCTGGCTTGTCCCGGGGCTCCTCATGGCATGCGTGGGAATCTTCCTTGCATTCGTTTCCCGTCCTGATGCCTCCTTCACTCTCGGAGGCATCCTTTCAGACTTCATGGCCACGCCAGGGATCTACCTCCTCGGCATGGCGTGCGGGATTTCCTGGGCGCTGTTTTCCAACCTGGGAAAGAGAATCGCGGGGGCAAACACGGCAAACCCCGTTCCGCTCTTCTTCCTGGCATCCGGGCTTGTCTTCCTTGCCCTGTTCCTGGCAGAAGTGTTTCCTTCGGCCGTCCCGGGCGCCGGCGCGCATCGGATGAGCGGCGCGGGGATTGCCGCGCTCGCCTACAGGGCCCTCATTGTCGACCTGCTGGCCTACGTGCTGTGGGATGCCGCCATGCGCCGCGGGGACCAGCTCCTGGTGGCCGCCGCCTCTTTCTGCACGCCGCTGCTCTCCACCGCCTGCATCTCCCTCCTCCTGGGCGTGCGGCCGGGGGTCGTGTTCTGGGCGGCCTGCATCCTGCTGGCCGCGGGGGCAGCGCTGTCGCACGCGGGGATGCGCGGGGAGGCGGCCGGGCCCGCGGACCGCCCGCCGGCAGACGCGCGCTGAGCAGCCGTAATGCCTCATCCTAAAATCTTACCGTAGGTCTCTGGATGCCTCACCCGGAAATCTTACCCGGGGTGTCGGGGCTCCTGCACCTGTGTGGAGCGGGAGGCCCGGCCACTGCGCCGAGA
>JBEKVA010000342.1:0-4693 GCA_049514475.1 Spirochaetia bacterium | reverse complement strand
GACCTGTTCCCGTCCCTGGCAGGCATGATCACGGGGGTGGCCCTGCTGTTCGAGGTGTTCAAGCAGGACGCCGTGTTCCCGGCTGAGCGCGGGGAGAAAAACGACAAAGTGGAGAGGCTGCCGATCGCCTACCGCACCGCGCTGGGTATCCTGGGACTTGCCGCGGCGGTCCTTCATTTCTTCCTGCCCGAGCGGCCCATCATTTAGCAACAAAAAAAGCGGCCCCGCGAATGCCACGGGACCGCACGGATTACCGTGCGCGGTACCGTGGCCCCACGGCCGCTTTTCTTTTCTCCCCGTCGGGGATCATTCCTTGCTTTCTTCAGCCTTTGCAGCCTGTGCCGCCTTGATCACGTCATCGGCAATCCTGCCGGAGATCGGGCTGTAGTGGTCGAACTCCAGCTCGAAGGAGCCGGTGCTCGCCGTGAGGGCCTTCAGGTCGATGGCGTAGCGCATGAGCTCCGCCTGCGGCACCTGCGCCTTGATCTCGAGGATCCCGCCGCCGATGGGGTTCTGGCCCTGGACCTTGCCGCGCTTGGCGCTGAGGTCGGAGAGAACGGCGCCGAGGTACTGCTCATCGACATAGACGGTGAGGTTGACGACAGGCTCCAGGAGGACCGGCTTCGCGTTTCTCATGCATTCCTTGAATGCCTCACGCGCGGCCAGCTTGAAGGCCATCTCCGAGGAGTCGACGGGATGTTCCTTGCCGTCCACGACCCGCGCTTCCACGTCCACCACCGGGTAGCCGGCCAGGATGCCGGCGTCCATGGCCTCGATCACGCCTTTTTCGATACCGGGGATGTAGCCCTTGGAAATGGCCCCGCCGAACACGGCGTTGGTGAACTTGTATTTCTCCCCGCGCGGTATGGGATTGACCTCGAGGGACACCTTCGCGTACTGGCCGTGGCCGCCGGTCTGCTTCTTGTGGGTGTACTCGGCATCGGCCTTGCCCTGGATCGTCTCCCGGTAGGCGATGCGGGGGATCTTGGTGTTCATTTCGATCTTCTGGTTCTCGCGGATCTTGTCCAGGATCATGCCGATGTGCAGCTCGCCCATGCCCGCGATGACCGTTTCCTTCGTCTCCTTGTCGTAGGAGACCTGGAAGGTGAGATCCTCCTCCATGGTGCGGTGGAGCATCTGGTTCATCTTGTCCTCATCCTTCTTCGCCCGGGCCGATATGGCCAGCGCGTGGATGGGGGTGTGCAGCTCCAGGGCGGGATAGATGATGGGGGCATCGGGGGAATGCAGGGTATCGTTGGTGCGCAGCGACGCGCTCTTGGTGAAGAGGCCCAGGTCACCGGCAACCAGCTCGGGGATTTCCTCGAGCTTTTTCCCCAGGCAGGTGTAGACTTTCGTGATCTTTTCCTTCTTGCCCTCACGTGCGTTCACTAGGTCGGATTCCGTGGAGACCTTGCCGGAGCAGACCTTGAAGAATGAGATCTTGCCGGTGAACTGGTCCATCGAGGTCTTGAACACGAAGCAAGAGGAAGGCTCGGACTCGGCAACCTTGCGCTCGATGTCCTTTCCATCGGGGGTCTTCCCCACGGCCATCCCCTCGGGGGAGGGGACCGCGTAATTGATAAAGTCCAGGAGGCTGTTCATCCCCGCCGATGCAATGCTGGCGCCGCAGAGAACGGGAAAAAGCTTCCCGCTCCTCATGCCGCCCGCCAGGCCCTTGCGGATCTCATCCGCGGACAGGGTGCCCTCGTTGAAGAACTTCTCGATGAGCTTGTCATCACCCTCGGCGGCGCTTTCGATGAGCTTCAGCCTCGCGGCATCCACCTCGGCTTTCGCCGCATCCGGGACCGGGGCTTCCTTGCCCCCGATATATGCCTTCATGTCCACGAGGTCCACCACGCCGGTGAAATCCACCCCGGCTCCCAGGGGAATGACCACGGGCACAAAGCTTGCCTTGAACTTCTCCACGAGGTCGGCCACGCTGCGGGTAAAATCAGCCCGCTCTTTTTCCATCTTGTTCACGAACACGAAGCGCGGCTTCTCCAGCTTTGCCAGCCGGCGCCACAGCTTGATTGTTTCTATCTGCACCCCGACATCGGCCCCGATCACCAGCGCCGCGCACTCTGCCACGCGGAATGATGCAACCACCTCGCCCACGAAGTCCGCGGAGCCCGGGGTGTCCAGGAGGTTGATCTTGCAGTCTTTCCAGGTGAGGTGGCTGAGGGAGGCGTGCACGGAGATTTTTCGAGAGATCTCTTCTTCGGTGAAATCGCTCACCGTTCTCCCCGTCTCGACCCTTTCAGCCTTGGGGATCGCCCCGCCGGCGGCGAGCATTTCCTCGACCATGGTGGTCTTGCCCGTCCCGCCGTGTCCGGCGAAGGCGACATTTCGCAGTGAGCGCGTCGAAACAGTCATTCTGTGGCTCCTTGCTGTGTGAGGTTTTGGAACTTTAAGCCGTCACCCCGGTTTTGTCAATAAAAAGAATCCGCGCCTACTTTTGCTCTCCAAAACCGCCTATTTTTTCGGCAAAATGGGAGAATTCCATGGTAAAGGTGGCCCGGCCCTGGGTGGCGCTTCTCAGCGCCGTCGAATAGCCGAACATGGAAACGAGGGGCGCCTGCGCTTTCACGTGGTCGGCGCCGGGCTTGCTCTCCACGTGCAGAATCAGCCCCTGGCGGGCGTTCAGGTTCCCGATGACCTCCCCGAGGAACTCGGAGGGGCTGAGAACGTCCACCGCCATGATGGGCTCCAGAAGGATCGGACTTGCCTTGCGGCAGGCCGCGTCGAGGGCCATGGCGCCCGACGCTTCGAAGGCGATCGCCGTCGAGGTGATCTGGTGGTACTCGGCATCGATCAGCTGCACCCCGATATCGAGGGCGGGGTAGCCGTAGACCACCCCGGAGCCGAAGGCTGCCGTTACCCCGCGCTCCACGGCGGACACGAGCTCTTCAGGCAGCACGTTCTCCTGCAGAGCGGAAGCGAACGAGTTGCCCTGGCCGCGGGGCAGGGGCGTCACCTTTATCGTGATGGACGCGCTGTGCTCCTTGCCGGCGATCATGCGGTGATACTTCTCCACGTGGGTTACCTCGGCGCTGATGGTCTCCCGGTAGGAAACCTGCGGCTTTCCGACACGCGCCTCCACCTTGAACTCGCGGAAGATGCGCGTGACCAGCACGTCCAGATGCAGCTCCCCCATGCCGGAGATGATCAGCTCCCCGGTTTCTTCATTCTCCTTCACGGAGAACGTAGGGTCCTCAAGGGCGAGGATCTCGAGGACCTCGGAAAGCTTTTTCCGCTCGGAGAGCGTTTTCGGCTCTATGGCAACCGAAATCACAGGCTCGGGAAAATGCATCCTCTCAAGGAGGATGGGAAAGGCTTCAATGCCAAGGGTGTCGCCGGTCTGGGAGCCCTTCAGGCCGATCATCACCGCGATATCACCGGCTTCAACGTGGTCGAGCTGCTGGGAGTGGTTGGCGTGCATCCGCAGGAGCCGGTTGACACGCTCCCGCTTCTTCTTGCTGATGTTGTAGACCGTCTGGCCTTCCTTGATCTTTCCCGAGTACATCCGCACGAAACAGAGGTTGCCGGCCTCGCGGTTGGCCTGGAGCTTGAACACCAGCCCAAGGGCGAAGGCTTCAGGCTTGCAGGGGACCTCCACCGCATCGTTCTTTTTCACGTGATGCCCCTGCGCCGGGGGCCGATCGAGGGGCGAGGGGAGGAAGTCCACCACGGCATCAAGCAGCGGCTGCACCCCGACGTTGCGCAAGGAGGCACCGCAGAGCACGGGGGTGAACGCTCGTGACAGGGTGCCCTGGCGGATGGCCTTGCGCAGCAGCGCTACGGGGATCTCAGCGCCCTTCAGGAAGAGGTCGGTAATCTCGTCGTTGATGTGTGAGAGGTGGTCCAGGAGGTTCTCGCGCCACTTGCGTGCCTCGGCCAGGCGGGACTCCTCGATGGGGGCGTGTCCGATGGTGAGGCCCTGGTCTTCCTGGCTCCACCGCGTCTCGCGCATCTCCACCAGGTCGATGACGCCCTCGAAATCCGCCTCGGCGCCCATGGGAAGATGCAGGGGCACCGGTGTCGAACCCAGCTTCTGCCTCATTTCTTCAAGGACACCGTGGAAGTTGGCCCCGATGCGGTCCAGCTTGTTGATGTAGGCGATGCGGGGCACCTGATAGCGGTCGGCCTGGTGCCAGACGGTCTCGGACTGCGGCTCCACGCCCCCCACAGCGCAGAAGATGGCCACCGCGCCGTCCAGGACGCGCAGGGAGCGTTCAACCTCGGCGGTGAAGTCCACATGCCCCGGGGTGTCGATGATGTTCACCTGCGTCTCGCGCCAGTAGCAGGTGGTGGCAGCCGCGGTGATCGTGATGCCCCGCTCCTGCTCCTGCTCCATCCAGTCCATCGTGGCCTCGCCGTCGTCGACCTCGCCGATGCGGTGGGTCTTGCCGGTGAAAAAGAGTATTCGCTCGGTCGTCGTGGTTTTCCCAGCGTCGATATGCGCGATGATTCCGATATTGCGGATGCCGTTGAGGTCTGCCATGTATTTTCTCCGGGAAAGGTCCCCGCCGCCGTCTCCATTCCTTGAAAGGCGGCCTGCCGCCGTCTCCATTCCTCGAAAGGCGGCCTGCCGCCGTCTCCATTCCTTGAAAGGCGGCCCGCCGCCGTCTCCATTCCTTGAAAGGCGGCCCGCCGCCGTCTCCATTCCTTGAAAGGCGGCCCGCCGCCGTCTCCA
>JBEKVA010000341.1:0-5474 GCA_049514475.1 Spirochaetia bacterium | reverse complement strand
TCTCGGCGCAGTGGCCGGGCCTCCCGCTCCACACAGGTGCAGGAGCCCCGACACCCCGGGTAAGATTTCCGGGTGAGGCATCCAGAGACCTACGGTAAGATTTTAGGATGAGGCATTACGGCCTGCTGCTGCGCCCGCAGCGCGCCGTGCCGCCCTGCGGCTCCCCGCATCGCCCCCCCTACAGCTCCGCGCGCGCCTTCAGGTAGAGATCGCGCGTGACGATGCCCACCAGGATCCCCTCGGCCACGATAGGCAGGTCGTAGATGGTGTGGGAATAGAACAATCCCTCGATCTCCCGAAGCGACATCCCGGGGGTGCCGGTGACCACCTTGCGCGCCATGTGGGAGTGCACCGGCGCGCCCATCTGGCCGGTGTGGCCCGCCTTCACGATGTCCCTGAGGCTGAGGTAACCCTGGAGCGCGCCGGCATCATCGACGACGGGCGCGCCGGTGCGGTCGGCCTTCGACAGCAGGAGGGAGGCGTCCTTCAGCGAGGAGTCGGCCCGGAGGGTGACCACCCCCCGGCTCATGATCGAGCCCGCGTTGACCGCATCCGCGATCATTGCCTTCAGGCATGCCTGCAGGGCGTGGAACGCCTTCCTGCCCGGCTGGCCTTTCAGCAGCGCGGAGGAAGCCTGCGCGTGACCGCCGCCCCCGAAGACGCCGAGGATGCCGGCAACGTCGATGCCGCGCCGCTGGCTGCGCGCCACGATGAGCGTCTCGTTCTCTCTCCCGAAGAAGAAAACCGAGAAAATGGCATCGGGATTCTCCACATCGAAGAGGAGCCGTGGACGGTCTGGTAGGTGAGCTTGTTCAGAAGCTCGTGAAAAAGGGTGACCTGGGATTCGTCCTTGAGGGTCTGGAGGAAGCTTTTCACCAGCGTGAGGGAGGCACCGAGCCCTTTCAGCCAGCCGGCAATCTCGAAATCCGCGCTGGTGACATTCTCGTGGGTGAAATTACCGGTGTCCGCGTAGATGCCCGTCAGGGCGATGGTGGCATCCTCCGGCCCGGGCCGGATGCCGCGCTTGCGGACCTCCATGCCGAGCAGCGTCGTGTTCGATCCCACCGGCGCCTCGTGCACGACGGCGCCGGGAATGTCGGAGGCATCAGCGGGGTGATGGTCCCAGACCTCAACGACGCCGGGCAGAGGGGTGATGGCCTGCAGGAACTCCTTCACCCGGCCCCGCGAACGCGTATCGACGATCACCATCTCCTCCACGGTCTCCCCCGTCAGCTCCTCCAGGGAGAGGAAATCGAAGTGATCGGCGTACAGGTGAAAGAGATTGCGTGCCACCGGATGGATCAGCCGGCTTCCCACGGCGCGGGAGCCGGGAAACATCAGGCGTGCCAGCGCCATGGAGCCCAGGCAGTCGAGGTCCATGTTCGTGTGGCCTACGATGATCCGCATTCCGCTTATCATAGGCACCGGAGGGGCAAAAGCAAGAAAAAACAACCCTGTCGGCGAGGTAGCCGGCGGCGGAAAAATGGATTATAAAAGAGCTCGAAATGTCGTCATCAATAACGCGGTCTGCCGCGGCAATAAGCGCTGCGGAAACGGGGGCCTTTTTTCTCAGGGCGGTATGGGCCACCCTTGCCACCTATCTCATTGGCTACCCGCTGACGGCGGTCGGCGTCCTGCTGGGATGCGCCGCGGCGCTCGTGGGCTGGCGGGCCTTTGTCAGGACGGGCACGGTCGTCTGGGCATACATCATTTTCTTCCTGATAGGGCGCGTCATCCGCGTGCGCGGCAGGGCCCCGACAGCGGGAACCCACTACCTCATTGTGGCCAACCATTCGAGCATGCTCGACATCCCGGCCCTGATGGCGGCGGTGCCGGGGATCGCCATCATGGGGCGCGACTACCTCACGCGGATCCCCGTCTTCGGCCTGCTGCTGAAAATCCTCCATTACGTCCCCATTGACACCTCGAGCGGGCGCAGCGCCCGCGGCGCCCTGGAACAGGCGGCGCTGACCGTTCGGCAAGGGATACCCCTAGGGATCTTTCCCGAGGGCACGCGGACGGAAACAGGCATGGTGCAGCCGCTGAAGAGGGGCTTCGTGCACGTGCTGCGCGCCAGCGGCGCTGACCTGCTGCCCGTCTCCATCAGCGGCACCTTCGCGCTGAAACCGAAGGGCAAGCTGCACATGAACCCGCGCGCACCGATCGAGGTGACGATCGGCACACCGGTTGCCCACGCCTCTCTGGTGAGTCTCTCCGACGAGGAGATCATGGCCAGGGTGAAATCGATCCTCCAGCGGATGGGAAGGGAGACGGCATGAAGCAGGACGACGGCTGGGCCTTCATTGTGAATCCGATTGCGGGAGCCGGCTACGGGGCCAAGTGCGTGCCCACGGTGCACGAGATGATGCGCCGCCACGGCGCACGGGGGGAGGTAGTGCTCACCGAGTGCAAGGGGCACGCCACCCAGCTTGCCGATTCCTTTCTCCGCAGGGGCTTCCCGTACATCATCGGCGTCGGGGGCGACGGGACATTGAGCGAGGTCGCCCAGGCGCTTGCGACCCACCCGGAAGTCACCTTTGGGGCGGTGGCGGCGGGCACGGGCAATGACTTCATCCATATCCTCGGTTTCCCCGACAGGTTCGAGGAGCCGCAGTGGCAGGCGCTCTTCGCTGCTGAGACCGCGGCGATGGATGTCGGCCGCTGCAACGGGAAGCTATTCATCAACGGGATGGGGCTCGGCTTCGACGCGCAGGTTGCCTACGAGAACTACCACATGGAGAACGGCGGCGGGGTCCGCACGGGCGCCAAGTCCAAGTACACGTGGCACATCGTGAAAAACATTTTCTCCTACAAGGAACGGCCCATGCGCGTCACCATGGGGGGGCGCACGGAAGAGCGTCGCAGCTTCCTGAATACCATCGCCAACGGCCGGCGGCTGGCCGGGGGGCTGGAGCTCACCCCGAGGGCAATCGCGAATGACGGCCTGCTCGATTACTGCAGCACCGACCCCCTTTCGGTGCCCATGAGGCTGCGGGAGCTGGTGTCGGTGTCGCGGCACACGCACCTCGCTGACCGTGTCTTCCACTACACCCAGACGGAAAAGATCGAGTTCGCCTTCGACGGGGAGGTCCCCGCGCACCTGGACGGCGAGCTGATATTCGCCCAGAGATTTGCCGTGGACGTGCTCCCGGGAGCACTGCGCTCCATCTACGACCCCCGCGGAGCCCACTACTTCCGCGCGTGAGGTCCGGGGCCTGCTGGGACGCCCCCCGAGGCCCCTCCCCGTTCAGAGAGCTCCCATCTGCCTCAGCTTTGAGAGGGTTAGCGCCGCTGCCGTAAGAAGCGCTGCGGCTGCCGCGAAGGGAAGAAACCACCGGATTTCCCGCCTCACCCCCGCGTGGCTGGTGAACGGCGTGGCACCAGTGAAGAGCAGGACCATGGAAGCGCTCGCAGCGGGGAAGAACAGCCAGCAGCCGGCCAGGCGGAAAGGGTCCATGCCGGCAGCGAGCCCTGCCGCATGGAGGAGCGCCGCGGTCACCCCGGCGCCGATGACCCACCCCCGGGCGGAAAATGCACGCAGCGGGATCCAGGGCAGCAGCAGCGGCACCAGGGCGGAACCTGCGAGTATGCTGCCCAGGCCGAGCGCAAGCAGCGGCCAGCCGTCATTCAGGGCGCGGCCGAGGCTCACGCCGCCTGGGCCGAGTCCCGCAAAGATCAGGGCGACGAAGGCGAAGGCGGGAAAGCGCATGAGCGACTGACCGATTTCCATGGGGACAAGGGTCAACCTGTCCAGGGTGGTGAAGCTCACCGCCCGCATGGGCGCAGTGGCCGTGCAATCGCGGGAAAGATAGCCCGGGAGGTCGGAGGAGCGCACGGGGCCGAAGCGGACGCCGAACCCGGCATGCTTCTCCACCAGCGCGGCGCTCACGCCGGTGGCGCCGAGCTGCGGCACGATCAGGGTGCGGTGGCGCACCACCTCGGACAAGCGGCTTTTCGCCACCCGCGCCACCAGCTCTTCCGTGGAGAATGTCCCGGCGCCCGCGGCGCACCACACATTGATTCCCCCCGTGTCCAGCACGAGGATCCAGCAGGGGACGCCGCGCAGGTCCTTTCGCAGCATGTCGAACCCCAGCCGGTAGCTCGCCGTGACCAGAACGGGGGAATCCTCCCCGGGCCTTTCCAGGGCATACAGCCCGGGCTCAACCCGGTAGCGCATGCGAAACTTTCCCATCCGGCAGCGCACGGCCCCTCGGCGGTCGGCCGCGGTCCACTCGGACTTGATGCGGGTGAAGCTTGGCGGTTCCCGCATGCTCAGGCCGCGGGTTCCGCGCGCAGGCGCGCCTGCCGCGCCCGCACCGCCAGGTGAGCGGCGAAGGCCGCCGTTGAGGCGAGCAGGAGCGCCCCCGCGATGGCGAACAGTGCCGAATAGCCGATTGCTCCGATGAGGTACCCGCCGCCGGAGGCGGAGAGGGCGAGCCCGAGGGTCGTTGCCATGTTGGCGGCCCCCGACATGAGGGCCCGCCACTGCGGTGCAACGATCTCCAGGATATAGACCTGCATTGCCGCCTCGTTGATGGAGTTCGCCGCGGTCATGCCCGCCCATCCGACGGCCGCGGGCAGCCAGTGGCTGCCGAATGCCATGAGGAACACGCTCATGCCCATGGCGGCCAGGCCGGCGAGGGACGTGCGTCCCGTTCCCCAGCGGCGGGCGATCATCGGCATGAGAGGAGTGAAGACAATGGAGGCGACCGCCGAAACGCTGACCAGCACGCCGATCAGGGCGGTGGGGATGCGCAGCGCCGCATCCAGGTAGATCGTGAAGAAGTTCAGGACCCCGCCGTAGCCGCATTCACGGAGGAAACGCACCCCGGCGATCACCGCAAGGACCAGCAGGGGTGCGCGGGAAGGAGCCTGCGCCGCGGCAATCGACGCCTCCTCCGGCGGTGAATCGCGGAAGCGGTACAGCGCAGCCATGGCGGGAGCCAGCAGGAGCACGGCAGCCCAGAGGGCGTACCCGTAGGGCACCGCTGATGCCAGGCTCCTGCCGGTAATGCTCGAGAAAAACGGCGGAAGCAGGCCTCCGCAGATGCTGCCCAGGAATGTCATGAGGGAGACGCCGGAGCCGTTGAAAGCGAAGGCGTAGGTCCTGTCCCGCGGGGCCACCGCGCCCATGAGGGCGGGATTCGCGTTGACAATGAAAAGCGCACCGCCCACCGCGCTGACCACCCGTGACATGATGAGCGCGCTCATGCGCGCACTCGGGTACAGCAGGAAGCAGGCGGTGGGGGCAAGTCCCCAGCCGACCAGGCCCAGGAGCCCGCCGAGGAGCATGGCGCGGCGGCTGCCCAGGCGCATCCCGATGGCGCCCGCGGGAACGCTTGCCGCCATGTGAAGGATGTAGAAGAGCGCGTTCAGGTTCCCCACGACCTCGGTGCCGTAGCCCAGCCGGGACACGAAGATGTTCGTGAGGAGGTAGGTGATTCCCCAGTAGGTGAAGCCGAGCACCCCCCCCG
>JBEKVA010000340.1:0-4699 GCA_049514475.1 Spirochaetia bacterium | reverse complement strand
GCCGGCGTGCGTCCCTTCATTGCGGCCATCAGTAGTGAAGCCTCGTGTCGAAGAACCTCAGTTGGACAAAGGTAACGGCAAGAATGATCACGAACAGCACGAGGCTCGCGCTCGCCGCCACGCCCATATCGAAGCTGGTGAACGCCTTCTGGTAGATATAGAGCGCAGCGGACTTGGTGGAATCCAGCGGCCCCCCCAATGCCTGGTACGACATGTTGTAGACCTGGGTGAATATCCGCAGGAACTGTATTCCCTCCACCACAATGAGCAGAAGGGTCACCGGCAGGAGAAGGGGAAGGGTGATCCCGCGGAGAAGCCGCCACCCCGAGGCGCCGTCCATGCGGGCGGCCTCCACGATGCTGGGCGGGATGGTCTGAAGCCCCGCGAGGAAGATGATCGTGCAATAGCCGAGCTCGATCCAGACGTTCACGGCAAGGATGGACGGAAGGGCTTGCGTGGGGCTGTTGAGAAACTCCTGGGCGTGCAGCCCCACGGAGACGAGGACCGCGTTGATAATACCGAGGGGGGGAGACTGGAACATCCATCGCCATACCCACGCCACGGCCACCACGGGCGTGATGTAGGGGAGGACATAGATCAATCGATACACACCCTTCCCCCTCGGTATGCGGTCCAGGATGAGGGCAATGCAAAGGCTGAGGACGATGACCGCCGGCGCGCCAAAGACCGCGTATTTCGCGGTGTTGACCAGGGATTTCAGGAAGACCGGATCGGCGAAGATCGACGCGTAGTTCGCCAGCCCCACGACGTGGATCGTCTTGCGCAGAAGACCCCAGTCCGTGAAGCTCATGGCGATCATGTAGAGCATGGGCCCGAAGCGCACAACCACGAAGAACACGAGCGGTATGCCCAGGAACGCGTATGCGATTGCTGCCCGTCGGCCCGCGAGTGTCACGAGTCCCCCTACTTCCAGAAGTTGTCGATGAGCTTCTGCTCCTTCGCGGCAGCGGCATTGAGGACCGCGGCGGGATCTGCTTTCTTGAGGTTCACCTCGTCCACCGCGTCGTCGAGGATCGCGCGCTGTCCTGCCTCGTCCACGTAGGAGGTGGCGTGGGCGTACGCGAGCCCCTTCAGGAAGACGCTGATCACCGGGTCATTCTGGTATCGGTCCGAGAGGCTCGGCGTGGCGGGGAGCTCGCCGACTTTTTTCAGCCACTGATCCTGGACCTCGGGTGAGGTAAGGAAGGCGAGGAACCTGACAGCGGCGTCCAGCTTCGCGCCGGAGACGCCGTTCACAATGGCGTTCGTCCAGAAGGAGGCGAAGTTCGACTTGACGCCCTTGTAGGTGGGAAGCTCCGCGGCTCCCCACTCGAGGTTCTTGACCGCGTTCAAGGTGGCGATGCGGAAGGATCCGTCGATGTTCATCGCTGCCTTCTGGGCGGTGAACGCGGTGGGGTCGTCAGTCGAGAAGTTCGGGTAGCCGACCCTGTCCTTCGTGATCCTGTCCATGTACCACTGGAACGCCTTGATGCCCGCCGGCGAGTTATAGGTCACCGTGCGGCCATCCGCGCTGTAGGGGGTCGCGCCGAACTGCCGGAAGAGAACCTCCCTGATCCAGACGTGTCCCTGGCCGCTGGGCTGCATGAGGAGCCCGGACTGCACCAGGTTGCCCTGCGCGTCGTACTTGGAGAGCTTCTTCGCGTCTGCCAGGAGCTCGTCGAGGGTCCGGGGCGGGACGTTCGGATCGAGCCCCGCCTCCCTGAAGAGCCTCTTGTTGTAGATAAGGGCAAGGGTCCGCACAGCCGTCGGCACGGAATAGTTCCTTCCGCCGAAGCTCACCGACTGGGCAACGAAGGGATAGAATGTCTTCGCGAGGTACGCGGTGCTGAAGGAGGACTCCGGAAGCTCCAACAAGTAGCCTGATTTGACCCAGAGGGGGAGCCACCCGTAGTAGAGATTGATCACATCCGGTCCCTCACCGGCCGGAACAGCCGCGGCCACCTTCTGCAGGTAGCTCTCGTAGGGGAATGTCACCTGCTCGACATGGATTCCTGGGTTCCTGGCCTCGAACTGCTGGATGAGGTCGCTCATCAGGTCGACCTTGGACTGGTAGTAGTACTGCCAGTAGGTAATGGTGACGTCCGCCGCTTGGCCTGCGATGGCTCCACCAAGAAACAGCACAAGAGGGAGAATGACACCGATTCGCGTCCTCTTCACGGAACTCCTCCTTGAAAGTGCCCTGAAACAGACCCCCCCTAAAGTACCGCTCCACTCAGGCTCTGCAAAGGTACCCTCGCTCTGTAGAGGTCCGCCGGTTGCCTCGATCCTTTGCCCATCCACCCAGAGGAAGTCTTCCGAGAGAAGAGCTGCAATCAAGGGACCGATATCCGCTGCCTGGCCCATTCGACCCGCCACCGCAGTTTCTGCCATACGCTTTCTCATTTCATCCGTTCTTCCGCCGCCAAAGTCAGTGTCAAGCGCGCCCGGAGCGACAATGTTGCAGCGGATTTTTCTCTCTGCGAATTCCCGAGCAACAAACCGAGTGAATACCTCCATTGCTCCTTTAGCGCTGGAGTAGATTGCGGTCCCTGGGTGAGCACTGCGAGTCATGGCGGTTGAGATGTTGACAACATGTCCCCCGTCGGCCATCAACGGGAGCAGTTTTTGCGTGAGGAAGACCGGACCTTTGAAATGAACATTCACCAGTTGATCGAACATCTCTTCGGATAGGTCCTTGATCAAGGTGCGCTGCGCAATCCCTGCGTTGTTGACCAGGTAATTGAAAGTCTCTTGCTTCCATTCGTTTTGCAGAGCCTGTTCGACACGTGCAGCAAAATCCCCGAAAGAGGAAGTCTTCGAGATGTCCAATTTGAGCGCGACGGCCTTGCCGCCATTTTTCTCGATCTCCGAAACAACCCGTTCGGCCTCTTCTGCATGGCTGTTGTAGGTCAGGATAACGCCCACGCCTCGCTTTGCCACATTGATGGCAGTGCTCCTGCCAACGCCTCTATTCCCACCGGTGATCACTGCGACTCTCATATGTTCCTCCTTGGTTTCGTCATCAGATGATTCATGTTGCGCTTGACAGCAGGGCACGCGTCTCGGCGACGACGCGGTCCTGGAACTTGGGGTCGCGCACGAGCGCGGAGCCTTGTTTTACCTGCCCGTGCTCGCCGTAGTAGATGCCGGTCTGACCGGATGAATTGATCAGGACCGCGGTGGCCACGCGAGCGGCTCTCTTCGGGGTGCTCCAATACTTCATGAAGGGTGCAATCAGAGGAAGGATGTACTTCGCTAAAAAACGAAGGGAGGCGCTGAAGCCGCGCCCGAGGCCGGTGTTCGGCGTTATGCCCGGCTCGATCGCGTTGAAGTGCAGCCGTGGGGTCTCACGGGCGAACGCCATCGCCGCAGCGAAGATGGCTTGCTTGGATGTGGCGTAGGCGTCTGCGCCCGGATTTATAGAACCGCCGGGTTTCCATTCGCCCCGCACGCACGCCTCCGCGGAGATGTAGCGGCCCCCGCGGAAGCCAGCGGCGACGGCGGGCTTGCGCTCGGGATCTTCCACGGCGGAGACGATGAAAGCGACGTTCGCACCGTCGGGGAGATTCGGCACGAGCGCCTCGGTCAGCGCGAACGGGCCGAGGTGGTTCGTTGCGAACGTCATGTCCCAGCCCAGCGCGTTCTTCGTGGCGCGCATCTGCCTGATGCCAGCGTTGTTGAGCAGCCCGACAATTGGGAGACGGAGCGCAACGATCTCCGCGGCTGCGTGCCGCACGCTCGCAATATCAGACAAGTCGCATACAACTGAAATCGCGTGCTGGCGCTTTTTCTCGATGGCCTTCTGCACCTCGTCGAGCTTTCGGCGATCGCGGCCGACTAAAACGACTGTGCCGTGCTTGGCCAGCTCGAATGCCGTGCGGCGGCCTATGCCGGAGGTCGGGCCGGTAATGATGTACGCTTTGCGATCTGATCCATTGTTCAACATAGCTTCCTCTCCTTAAATGTGTGTCTAGTCAGTCATTAATGGACAGAAATAAATCAGGCGACCATTCGCCACAGAGCGTCGAAGGCGGCCGTGCAATGTTTGTCCGCATTTGCCGGGTCCTGGATCATGAAGTCGATCGTCGTGTCGGCGAGCGCGTTCATCAAGGCGACGACGAACGCCAGCGGAGCGTCGCGCATCGGACCGTTTTCGCGGCTCCGTTCCAGAAGCTTGGCTACGCCAGCCATCGCCTGGCTCCCGGCCTGACGGCTGGAAGGCGTGATGTCATCCGAGACAATCAGATGCGCGAGGGTCCGGCGCTTCTCGGGGCAGGACGTTGCCCAGCGCAGCCAAAGGGACCACATATGGAGCATCTGCTGGCGGATGTCGCTCTCGGTCGGGACTGCGTCTAGTGCAACCGCAGCCATCTCCGTCTTGAGCTCCACGTAGAGATGATTCAACAGGTCGGCCTTGGTCTCGAAATAGGTGAATAGTGACCCATTGGAGATTCCTGCCTCCTTCGCTATTATTGCCGTGGGTGCGCTCAGTCCCTGGGAGGCGATTACGCGGATCGCCGCCGACATGATAGCGCTCCGCCTGTCGTCGCTTCTCGGTCTGGCCATTCTTCTTCTCCCTTAATCTTCATGATAAATATATAAAAGAGCGGCTAGTCAGTCAATACCTCGTATCCTGCGGTCGATGGAGCTCTTACTGGCCCTTTTTTGACGCTTTCCGTCAGGTGCTGAAGTAGTGCCC
>JBEKVA010000339.1:0-4702 GCA_049514475.1 Spirochaetia bacterium | reverse complement strand
GAGCAGCTCATCGGCACCGACTTTTCAAACTATTTCACGGAACCCGAAAGGGCCCGAGAGGGATATCGGCAGGTATTTGCGAAGGGATATGTCACCGACTATCCGCTGACAATCCGCCACCGTGACGGCCGGCTCACCGACGTGCTCTACAATGCAAGTGTCTATACCGACACCCAGGGACACGTCATGGGGGTGTTCGCCGCGGCGCGTGACGTGACGGCGCGGAGGAAGGCTGAAGAGGAGCTGGCCGAGCAGCGGCGGCGGGAGCTGGACAGGCTGGCGGAGCTGGAGAAATTCCAGAAGCTGACCGTGGGACGCGAGCTGAAAATGGTTGAGCTGAAAAAGGAAATCGAGGAGCTGAAAATCGAGTGCGCCCGGCTGAAAGGAAGCCAGCAATGAAGGGCACCGGCGGTCCGGCACGGCCGAAGTCGGACCGTCCCGCCGCTGCCAGCCTCCGCGAGCGGATGCGCTCCCTCCAGGAGACCCAGCAGGCGACCATGAACCTCCTGGAGGATTTCGACGAGGATCGGCGGGACTCACAGCGTTACCAGAAAGCCACCATGAACATGCTGGAAGACATGAGGGAGGAGCGCGCCCGCCTGGCGGATGCACAGCGCGCGCTCATGAACATGCTGGAAGACATCGAGATCGAGCGGGCGGAGGTTGCGAAGGCAAAATCCCTCCTGGAGGCGGTCAACCGGGAGCTGGAGGCGTTCTCCTACTCGGTTTCCCACGACCTGCGCGCTCCCCTGCGCGCCATCAGCGGTTTCGCGGAGGCGGTCGTGGAGGACTATGCGCCGCGCCTCGACGAGGAGGGCCGGCGCTATCTCGGGCTGATCCAGGAAAACGCCCACCAGATGGGGAAGCTCATCGACGATCTGCTTTCCTTCTCACGCCTAGGCCGCCAGCAGCTGAGCACGACGCACGTCGATGTGGCGGCGCTGGCACGGGCGGTGTTCGACGAGCTGGCGGCGCTGGCACCCGGGCGGAAGATCACCCTTGCCATCGGATCGGTCCCCCCCGCGCAGGGGGACGGCACGCTGATACGACAGGTGCTGGCAAACCTGTTCTCGAACGCAATCAAGTTCACCAGGGACAGGGACCCGGCGTCGGTGGAGCTGGGATACCTGCCGGAGACGGACGGCGGGGCATATTTCGTCAGTGACAACGGCGTGGGGTTCGACATGAAGTACGTCGAGAAGCTTTTCGGCGTCTTCCAGAGACTGCACTCGGCAAGCGAGTTCGAGGGAACCGGCGTGGGGCTCGCGTTGGTCCAGCGGATCGTCTCGCGGCACGGTGGAAAGGTGTGGGCGGAAGGGGCTGTGGACCAGGGAGCGACCTTCTATTTTACCCTCCCAAGGGCGGGCTCATAGCATACGGCTGAGGCGGAACACTGCGCGGAAGGAGAAAGACTGTGGGCAACGGAGAAGTCGAGATCGTCCTGGTGGAGGACAACCCGAACGACGCGGAGCTGATCACCCGCTCGCTGAAGAAGCACAACCTGGCAAACAAGATCGTGCTGCTGAAGGACGGCGCGGAGGCGCTGGATTTCCTGTTCGCAAAACATGGCGACGGCACCAAGGGAGCCAACCGCAACCCGCGGGTCATGCTCCTCGATATCAAGCTTCCCAAGGTCGATGGCATCGAAGTCCTGAGGAGGATGAAGTCCGATGAGCGAACCAAGGACATCCCGGTCGTCATCCTGACCTCCTCCAATGAAGAACGTGACATCAAGGAGACCTATGCCCTGGGAGTCAACAGTTTTGTCACCAAGCCGATCAAGTTCGACGAGTTTGCCAAGGTCGTAGCGGAGCTGGGAATCTACTGGCTTATGGTAAACGTTCCGCCGGTTCGATAGCCTGTGCCGGGTCGGAACGGGAGGTGCTGAGAGGATATGCAGAAGCAGGTCCGGGTCCTCATCCTGGAAGACAACTCTTCAGATGCCGAGCTGGTGCAGCGCGAGCTGCGAAAGGCCGGGCTGGATTTCATTTCCCAGGTGGCCGCCGACAGGGAGTCGTACCTCCGCGCCCTGGACGCCCTGTCTCCCGATCTCATCCTTGCCGACTATTCCCTCCCCGGGTTCGACGGGCTCTCCGCCCTGACACTGGCCCGACAGAGGCGTGCCGCCATTCCCGTGATCATCGTTTCCGGCGCCATTGGCGAAGAGACGGCCATCGAGGCCCTGAAGGCGGGAGCCACCGACTACGTCCTGAAGCAGAGATTGAGCAGGCTGGGCCCCGTGGTCAGGCGTACCCTCCAGGAGGCCGCGCAGCACGCCGAGGTGAAGCGGGCGGAGGAGGAGCTGGCACGGCAGCAGGAGCTGATGAGGGTCACCCTCACCAGCATCGGGGACGCGGTGATCGCCTGCGACACCGAAGCACGGGTGACATTCCTGAACCCCATTGCGGCGGATCTCACCGGCTGGACCAAGACGGATGCCGTGGGCCGACAGGTCGGCGAGATTTTCATGGTTATCGACGCGAAAAGCCGCACGCCGACGGAGGACGCCATTGCCCGCGTGCTCCGCGACAAGTGCATCTTCGCGGTGGCGGCGGATACCGCGCTGCTGCGGCGGGACGGGCGGGAGATACCCGTGGAGCACAGCGCCGCCCCGATCCTCGATGACGGCGGCAACGTGGTGGGGGTCGTGCTCGTCTTCCATGACGTCACCGCCCGCCGGCAGGCCCAGAAAGCGCTGTGGGAGAGCGAGGAGAGGTTCCGCCTCCTCGTCCAGGGGGTGAAGGACCACGCCATCTTCATGCTCGACCCCGAGGGCCGCGTCGCCACGTGGAACGCGGGGGCGCAGCACCTGAAAGGGTACGAGGCCCAGGAAGTCATGGGCCAGGGTTTCTCCCAGTTCTACACCCCGGAAGACGTGGCCGAAGGCAAACCGCTGCGCGAGCTGGGGATCGCCGCCGAGAAGGGTGAATACTCGGAAGAGGGCTGGCGCATGCGCAGGGACGGCTCGCGCTTCTGGGCCGCCGTGACCATCACCGCCGTGCGCGATGAGACGGGAGGGCTGCGCGGTTTCGCGAAGCTCACCCACGACATGAGCGAACGAAAACGGGCGGAGGAGGCATTGAAAGAGGCAAAGAAGGCGGCGGAAGAGGCCAATCGCGCCAAGGGTCTCTTCCTGGCCAACGTCAGCCACGAGCTGCGCACGCCGATGAACGCCATCCTGGGCATGATCGACATGGCGCTGCCGCGGGCCGCTGACCCCACGCTCAAGGATTGCCTGCAGACGGCGCGCGAATCGGCTGACCTGCTTTTGACGCTGCTCAATGACCTGCTGGATACCTCGAAGATCGAGCAGGGGAAGCTGGTGCTGGAATCCGCTCCCTTCAGCCTGCGACGTGCGCTGGAGCAGGTATCGCGTGTGCTCTCCGTCCGGGCACGGGAGAAGGGGCTGGAGTTCCGCTGCACGGTCCCCGAGGAAACCCCCGATGCCCTGCGGGGAGACGGCACGCGCCTGCAGCAGGTCCTCATCAACCTGGCCGGCAACGCCGTGAAGTTCACCGAGCGCGGCGAGGTCGAGGTGCGGGTTCGCACGCTGTGGAAGGATGCGGAAGCCTGCCTGGAGTTCGCCGTGCAGGACACCGGAATCGGTATTCCCGGCCCGGAGCTCGATCGCATCTTCCTCCCCTTCTCCCAGGCGGACGCCTCCACGACGCGGCGCTTTGGCGGCACAGGGCTTGGCCTCTCCATTTCCCGCAGTCTGGTCACCATGATGGGAGGACGCATCTGGGTGGAGAGCGAGGTGGGAAAGGGGAGCACGTTCTACTTTACCGTCCGCCTGCCGGTCGCGGACCCCATTGCCTCCGCCGCGGGGCCGATGGCCGTCATTTCCGCGGAAGCGCCCCGGCGGCTGTGCATTCTGCTGGCTGAGGACAACGGCGCCAACCAGAAGCTCGTGCGCTTCGCCCTGCGGGAGCGCGGTCACGCCGTGGAGATCGCCGGCAACGGGGCCGAGGCGGTGCGGATGGCGCGGGGCTGCCGCTACGATGCAATCCTCATGGACGTGCAGATGCCCGGCATGGACGGCCTGGAGGCCACGCGCGTGATCCGCGCCGGCGAGCGGGGACAGCCCTCGGTGCCCATCATCGCCATGACGGCGCACGCCATGAAGGGCGACCGCGAGCGCTGCCTTGCGGCGGGCATGGACGGCTACCTCGCCAAGCCGATCAACCGGCACGAAATGATCGCCCTCCTGGAAAGCCTTGCAGGACCGACGGGTCCCCATGCCACCTCCCCCGCCGAGGCACCTCCGGTTCCCCCGGCCACGACGACGGTCTTCGATCCTGCCATGGCGCTCGAGCAGTGCTTTCACAGCCGAAAGATGCTCGAGCAGATGATCGGCTACTTCTTCGAAGAAAGCTCATCCCTGATCCCGAGGATGCGGGAAGCCCTGGGCAAAGGGGACCGCGCCGAGATCGCACGCCTGGGACACCGCATGAAGGGAACGGTTGTCTACCTCGGTGCACAGCCAGCTACTGAGGCGGTGCTGGTGGTAGAAACGGCATGCCGGGCCCCCGAGGGTACCACCGCCGACGCCGCTGCCGCCATTGACGCACTGGAGCGCGAGTGCAATCGGCTTGCCGCGGCCGTGCGGAGCCTTCCCCAGGCGTCAGCACCCTGAGCCGCTCAGCCTGCCCTGAAGAGGAACCCCATGATGCGGTTTCTCTCCGCCTCGGAGAGTGACTCG
>JBEKVA010000338.1:0-4710 GCA_049514475.1 Spirochaetia bacterium | reverse complement strand
CCAGCACAAGGCCGGTGAGCCCTCCAATGGAAAACAGCGCGATGAAACCGAGGGCGTACAGGAACGGCGGGTCGATCTTCACCGAGCCCTTGTACATCGTTGCCACCCAGTTGAACACCTTGATGGCGCTGGGGATGGCCACCAGGAAGGTGAGCAGGGAGAACACGATGTTCGCCGTGTTGCTCTGGCCGCTCACGAACATGTGGTGACCCCAGACCAGGGACCCCACGCTGGCGATGGCCAGGCTGGAGAATGCGATGGTCTTGTAGCCGAAGATGTTCTTGCGGGAGAACACGGGGAACAGGTCGGAGATGATGCCCATTGCCGGCAAGATCATGATGTACACCGCCGGGTGGGAGTAGATCCAGAACAGGTGCTGGTAGAGGATCGGGTCTCCCCCCTTTGTCGGGTCGAAGACCCCGATGCCGAACAGGCGCTCCAGGAGGATGAGCACCATGGTGATGCCGATGACCGGGGTGGCGAGGATCTGCACCCACGCGGTGGAGTACAGGCCCCACACGGAGAGCGGCAGGCGCCAGAATGTCATGCCGGGGGCCCGGTACATGTGCGTGGTGGTCACGATGTTCAGCCCGGTGAGGATCGATGACATGCCGAGGAGGAACACCCCGAATACCGCCAGGGGTACGTTCACCGTGGTGTGCAGGCTGTAGGGAACGTAGAATGTCCAGCCGGTGTCCACGGGCCCCTTTGCCAGCAGGATCGAAAGCAGCACCACCGCGGCGCCTGTCATGTACAGGTACCAGGAGAAAAGGTTCAGCCGCGGAAACGCCATGTCGCGTCCCCCGATGAGTATGGGAAGGAAGAAGTTCCCGAATATCGTCGGGATGCCGGGGATGACCACCAGGAAGATCATGATGATCCCGTGCAGGGTGAAGATCTGGTTGTAGAGCTGGCCGGAGAGGAAAGTGCTGTCAGGGGACAGCATCTGGATGCGCATGAGAACGCCCAGGATCACCGCCGCGGTGAAAAAGCTCAGGACCGCGACGAGGTAGAGTATCCCGATGCGCTTGTGGTTGGTGGAAAATATAAAGCCGCGGATGCCCGGCCGCTTGCCGTTTTCGTCCAGGTACCAGGGGCCCGCCGCGTGATGCACGGCTCCTTCAGCGTGAGAACCCATATCTCAAATCCTCCCTGCCGTTTTTCGCCTGCGGCTTGCCAGCACGAGGTAGAGGGCGAGCGCGGCGGCAACGGTGAGTGTCACGATTGCGACCACTTTCAGCACATTGAAAACCATCTTCTTGTTCTGCGGGTCGTAGCTGAAGCAGAAACGGAGGACGTGCGCGATTGTCGGGCCCACCGTCCCCGTTGATGCCTCCAGCAGCGACATCTTCATGTCGACAGGCAGGAAATCGGTGCCCGTCATGTAGCGCACGATCCTGCCCTGCGGGGAGAGAATCACCAGGCCGAGGGGGTGGTCGAACTCATCCCCGTCGCGTTTGAAACGAAAGCCGATTGCATCCGCAACGGCCCTGATGTCCTTCTCGTCGCCTGTCAGGAATCGCCACGACGCCGGCGGGAAGGGCCCCATGATGGATTCCAGGGCCAGGCTCTTGGCTTTCAGGGCATCGGAGAGGGTCTCCCTGTCGTCGATGCTCAAGGTGACCACCTGGAAATCCCTGGCCGTGGTGTCGCCCAGGAGCCTGATGACATCAGCCATGCCGGTGAGCATCGAGTCGCAGGCGTTGGGGCACCGGTAGTAGACCAGGGCGAGGATGGTAGGCTTCTGAATCAGGTCCCCGAGGGTGACGGTGGCGCCGTCTTCCAGCCGAAAGCGCGCGTCGCGGGGCACGAAGGAGCCGAGGTGCTCGTCGATGCCGACCGAGTCCCACACGGAGCTCACGGCGTGCGCCGGCACGGCGAAAACCGCCGTGCCTGTGAAAACCGCGGCGGCGAAAAGGAGTGTTCGCAACCTTCCCACGGGAGACGACAGCCTATTTCCAGCTCGGCAGCATCGACGTGACGTAGCTGAACAGCTCTCCTGCCTGCCTGTCGCTGATCTGGTCAGCCGGGAAGGCCGGCATGCTCCCCGCGGAGCCGTCCGGCATCTTCGGGTCCCTGATGAAGGCGACGAATGTCGCCTGGCTTGCCAGCTGCTTGGCCTTTTTCAGCGGCAGGCTTTCCACGACGACATTGCTTCCGTTGGGATGGCAGGCTGAACAGTTGTCGGCAAAGATCTTCTGGCCCGCCGCGCTCGGCGCGGCCGCCGTGGCGGTCCCTGGTTTTGTGCCGGCAGCCGGCTGCGCTGCCTGCGTGCTCTGCACCGCGGCGGGGGAGAACCCTCCGTAGACCAGCCGGGCCCCGTACCAGCCCAGGCCGACCACGGCCACGAATGCCAGCGCGTACAGCACCACCATGGGCGCCGAGCGGACCTTGATCTCGCTTCCCACGACGATGCCCGCCGCGAGGATCACCAGCACGCTGCTGGCGAGGATCATCTTCATCTTGATGGGGAAGATGAGCGCGGCGTGATAATAGTGCATCCAGTCCATGACCCCGAAGAGGATCGTGGGGAACACGAAGATGAACGCCAGGATGGATACGTGGCGCGCCGTGGTGATGAGGTTCTTCCGCCCGAAGATGATCGCCACCAGGAAGAACAGGAATGCGCCGATGACAAGGCCGATGGGGATGTGGGTGATCGGGGCATGGAGCGGGTCGGGAAAGCCTGCCCTGGCGATCAGCTGGTAGAGGGAATCGAGCATGGTTCGCCTCCTTCGGTGCATGCACGGTCGATTTTCAAAGGGTACTGTCCCCTGTTTCCTAAATCTTACTTGCGCAAGCCCTTTCAGTCAAACAATCTCTGCACGGCGTGAGCCCCTTCACCCCGGCGTCCGGTCAGCCGATATATCCATCAGGGAGGGCCGTGTGATCGCAAACGGCAGGAGAGTGACTCCTGCACTACTCGCCGTGCTCATTGTTCTGCTCTTTCTCTGCGTCCTGTGCCTGGCCTCCCTCGCGCTGACGCTCGCGGGGGTGCGCGGCCCTGCCTCCTCGCTGGGCACGTTCCTGCTGGAAGGCTTCTCCTGGGCGGGCTTCTTCGTCCCCCTGTACCTGCTGGCCGGCGCGACGCTCCTGTTGCGCCCCGTGTTCCGCCGGCGTTCGGCGCTTCTCCTCATGTGCTCGATCATTCCTTTCCTCACGCTGAGCCTCCTGTTCCACGTGCTTTCAAGATCAGCTTCCCTGCTGCCGCAGCTGATGCTCGACAGCTTCGGGGTCGTTCCCTCGGCGCTCCTCCTTTTCCTGCTGCTTGCGCTGGAGACCATCGTCCTCTTCACGCTGCCCTATGGGGGCGGCGCCGCGGCTGTGCGTGCCCCGCAGGGCAAGCGCCTCGCCCTGCCGTTCGTTCCCCTCGAGGAGCTCGCGCCGCTTTCCCCGCCCTCGGTCCCGGGGGCGTACGTCGAGCGGCCCGAGGAGCTCGAATTCCAGGAAGCCCCCCCTGTGGCGGCACAGGTGCCGGTCACGGCCCCGGAGCCTGCCGAAGAGACAGTCGAAGATGCCGTCGAAGAGCTTGGCGATGAGATCCTCGATGAGGTCGACGAGGAGCCAGCCGAGGCATCCGCCGAGGTGGATGAGGCGTCTGTGTTTCCCGAAGCGCTCGCCCTCCCTCGGGGAAAACCCCCTGCGGTCATACCGCCGGACCCTCCCGAGCAGGTGGAGCTCCCGTTTCCCAAGACGGGCGCTGCCTCCAAGGCCTATGGAATCCCCGTGAACGAGGTGTTGAAAAGCCGGGCCAACAACGAGTACTGGCTGATCGACGATGAGACAAAGCGCGCCGCGAAGATCCTCACGGACGCCTTGAAGGAGTTCAACATCGACGCCGAGGTGACTGGCATCAGGAAAGGGCCCGTCATCACCCTGTTCGAAGTGCTTCCCGCGCAGGGGGTGAGGATTTCCAAGATCGCCAACCTTTCGGACAACATCGCCCTTCGCCTGGCGGCGCCCAGCGTGCGCATCGTTGCCCCCATCCCGGGGCGGCACGCCGTGGGCATCGAGGTGCCCAACAGGGTGCGCTCCATCGTTTCCTTCAAAGAGATGATCTCCCTGGACGTGATGCAGAAGTCGAACTACGAAATCCCCCTCGCGCTGGGCAAGGACATCCTCGGAGAGGCGCAGGTCATCGACCTGGTGCAGACCCCGCACCTGCTGATCGGAGGGGCCACCAACAGCGGCAAGAGCGTGATGGTGAACTCCATCATCTGCTCGATCCTCTTCCGCAAGTCTCCCGACGAGGTGCGGATGTTCCTCATCGACCCGAAGATCGTGGAGCTGAAGCTGTACAATGGCTGCCCCCACCTGCTCACCCCCGTGATCACTGACCCGAAGAAGGCCTTCCAGGCGCTGCAGTACTGCATCTCGGAGATGGAGCGGCGCTACACGCTGCTGGACGCGCTGGGGGTGCGCGACATCCGCGCTTTCAACAAGAAGGCGAAGAAGGAGCGCGTGCAGAAACTGCCCTACATCGTGATCGTCATCGACGAGTTTGCCGACTTGATGGCCACCTCGGGCAAGGAGCTGGAATCCACTCTGGCGCGGCTTGCCGCAATGGCGCGCGCGGTGGGCATCCACATGGTGCTGGCAACGCAGCGGCCCTCCATCGACGTCATCACGGGGCTCATCAAGGCGAACATCCCCTCCCGCATCGCCTTCATGGTGGCCAACAAGTTCGACTCCCGCATCATCATCGACGCC
>JBEKVA010000337.1:0-4722 GCA_049514475.1 Spirochaetia bacterium | reverse complement strand
CTGCATGGACACCTTCGGCAAGGTGGATTTCCTTATTAACTACGCCGGCGGCGCCATGAAGGTCGCGCCCATCGAGGAGATGGACGACGAGATCAACAGGAAGATCATCGATCTGAATCTTACCAGCGCCATCATGAGCTGCCGCACGTTCACGCCCCAGTTCAAGAAGCAGGGCTACGGCAAGATCATCAATGTCTCCAGCGCCTGCGACCGCCGCTCGTGGCCTGGCTGGTCGGTGTATTCAGCCGCCAAGGCGGCGGTGAACGCGTTCTCCAAGTGCCTGTATACCGAGCTGCGGCCCTTGGGAATCTGCGTGACGCTCCTGGTGCCCGGCGGATCCAACACCGGCTTCCAGGCCGCCGCAAAGGGAGTCAATAAGTTCGAGTGGGACGAGAACCTCGCGGTGCGGCCCGAGCACTTCGCCGACATGGTCTACCAAACCTGCGCGCTCAGCCGGGGCGGCTGCGTTTCAGAGATGTTGGTCTACGGCCTGGCGCAGGACGTCAGCGGCTTCTGAAAGGAAGGACACCGTGAAGGAAATCGCCTGGAAGAAACTGGGCCTTTCGGAGTTCGCGAAGTACGGGACATTCGCGACCATGCTCGACCCCTCGACGCCGAAGCTCGGAGCCGAGCCCATCGAGTTCTTCAGGGACATGGTGCAGGCGGGCCTCGGGGTGGTGCCCCAGGCCTCCTACGGCGTCTGCCGCGTGCTGAAGCGGCCGTTCGTGATCGACGTCTCGGAGTACCACGACACCTGCTGCGAGACCATGCTCCCGCTGGACGGCGACGTGCTGATGCACGTGGCCCCGGCGGTGCCGGAGAAGGAGTTCCCCTTCGAGCAGGCGGAGGTCTTCCTGGTCCCGCGGGGCACCCTCGTGTGCCTGCGGCCCGGGGTCTGGCACCACGCGGCGTACGCCTGGAAGTGCGAGCGGGTGAACTGCCTGATCGTCCTTCCCGAGAGGACCTACAACAACGACTGCACTGTGTATTCGTTTCCCGCCGGTCGGCAGATGCAGATCGTCGGTGACAAATCCGCCGCCCCGTAGGGCGTCGGCGGGCACCCGTTGAAGGAAAAAACTGAAGGCATTCAGAATGGAAAGGAGGGCGAAGACGGAGAGAAAAGTTCGGTCGTGTCTGTTCTTGAAACCAAATTTTTGAGGAGGAAGAGATGAAGAAAGCACTATTGGTAGTCGTCGTGCTGGCATTCGCCACGACCATGGTTTTCGCCGCCGGCGGGACCAAGGGCATGAAGATCGCGTTCTTCGTGTCCGACCTGAGCAACGTGTTCCACCAGGCGCAGTTCACCGAGGCCAAGAAGTACGCCATGCAGAAGTACGGCGCCGAGGTGTTCGCGTTCGACGGCAAGTCCGACTCCGCCGTGATGACCCAGAACATCGACCAGGTCGTCGCGCAGGGCATGGACGCCGCCACGCTGCACATCTGGGACGCGGAAGCCGCGAAGCCGGGCGTTCTTGACGCGGTGGAAAAGGGCATCATCATGACCTCGTTCTTCAGCCCGCTGTCCGACACCGGCATCCCCACCGCCCGCAGCGACGAGAAGGGAACCTCCTTCGCCATGGGCGCCGAGATGGCCAAGCAGTGGAAGGCCGCCAACCCCAGCAAGCCCATCGTCATGGTCGAAGTTGGCTGGCCCAACCACACCGAGGTCAAGTCGGGCCGCACCGATCCGTTCGTGGCAGGCGTCCTCTCCGTCGACCCGAAGGCCAAGGACCTGGGCTGCCAGGACGCCAGCAAGGGCCCCGATGCCGCCAAGCAGATCATCACGGACCTCGTGACCCAGCACCCCGAGGTGAACCTGATCTATTCCGAAGCCTCCAACCTGACGGTCGGCACAATGGCCGCCCTGACGCAGGCAGGCAGGGGCAAGGCGAAAAACGGCAAGCCCCTCACCGAGCTCGTCTGCAGCGTCGACTTCGACGAAGTCGAGATGAAGAGCGTGTACGATCCCAGCAGCTCGCTGAAGCTCTCCATGGGCCTTCCGCCCCTCGAGACCGGCCGCGGCCGCATTGATCTGATCATGGACGTCAAGAACGGCAAGACCCCCATGACCAGCCAGCCGGCGAAAGAGTTCTTCTACAAGACCTATAATATCTCCTACTACACCATGCCCAGGCCGCAGGCGGTGAAGTGGCTGAACACCCAGTTCGGCACCAACATCAAGTAGACTGAGCGCGGAAGCACATCAATCTTTGCCGCGGGAGGAGGTCACCCTTCTTCCGCGGCTCTCATGGGAGCCGACGCATGGAACTGACAGAAAACGTGCTGGAGATCAGGGAACTGGTGAAGGATTTTCCCGCCGTGCGAGCGGTCAACAACGTCAGTTTCGATATCAAGCGGAACACGGTGCACTGCCTGGTGGGTGAGAACGGCGCCGGCAAGTCCACCCTGATCAAGATCCTCACCGGCGCCACCGCACGGTCCGGCGGCCGCATCCTCCTGAACGGGGAGGAGTACAGCCCTCATTCCCCGAAGGATGCCAAGCAGAAGGGCATCAGCACCCTCTTCCAGGAGCTGAACGTGGTGGACCAGCTCACGGTGGAGGAGAACCTCACCCTCGGCATGGAGGACACCACATTCGGGTTCCTCCGCAAGACCGACAAGATCAACACCATGATCGGCGTGATGAGAAGCCTCGAGGCATCCATCAGCCCCCGGCAGCTCGTCTCAAGCCTGAGCGTTGCAAAGAAGCAGATCGTCGAGATCGCCAAGGCGGTGGCCACGGAGTCCGACATCATCATCATGGATGAGCCCACCGCCGCCATCTCGGAGAGCGAGATCAAGAGGCTGTTCGCCATCGTCAAGGGGCTGCGCGAGAAGAACGTGACCGTCATCTATATCTCGCACCGCCTTGACGAGATCTTCGAGCTGGGAGACTACGTGACGGTGATGCGGGACGGCCGGCACATCGACACGAAGCGCGTCGCGGAGATCAAGGACCGCTCGGAGCTGATCAGGATGATGATCGGCAAGACCGTTTTCGAGGAGTACACACCGCGGGAAGGCGCCTGCAGGGACACCATCCTCCAGGTGAGCCACCTTTCCAATCACAAGCTGAAGGACGTCTCTTTCGACGTGCACGAAGGGGAGATCGTCGGTTTCTACGGCCTGGTGGGCGCGGGAAAGACGGAGCTGGCACGGGCCATCTACGGCGTGGACCCCTACGAGGGAGAGGTCCTCTTCAAGGGCAGGAGGCTCGCCCCGCACCCCGACAAGGTCATCGCGGCGGGCATCGCCCTGGTGCCGGAGGAGCGGCGGTCCCAGGGCCTGTTCACCATCCTCACCATCCGCGGCAACGTGCCGGTGATGAACATGAAAAAGATCTCCCGCAGGGGGTTCATCAACGCGGCGCAGGAGAGGAAGGTCACCCTGGAGTACATCGACGCGCTGCGCATCTCCACCAGCAGCACGGAGAAGGAAGCCTCCAAGCTCTCCGGCGGCAACCAGCAGAAGGTCGTTTTCTCCAAGTGTCTTTTCGCGGACGCCGACCTTCTCATGCTCGACGAGCCCACCCGCGGCATCGACGTGGGGGCGAAGAGCGAGATCTATGGCATCATCCGCCGTCTCTCCAAGGAAGGGAAATCCATCATGATCTTCTCCTCCGAGCTGCCGGAGATCATGAACATCTGCGACAGCATCTACCTCCTGTACGACGGGAGCCTGAGGGCCACCATGAGAAACGGCTGCGACATCGACAGCGAGAAAATCCTCCACATCGTCACCGGGGGGAAATGACCATGGAAACGAATATGGTCCGCAAGAGCACCATCGGCAGCCGGATCAGCAACGAGTCCTTTATCACGCTGTTCATGATCGGGGTCCTCGTCATCCTCTACGGGATTGCCTGCGCGTTCGTCCCGAACTTCTACCTGCCCCAGAACATGGTCAACCTGCTGACGAACAACTGGTACGTGATCATCCTGGGCATCGGGGTGACCTTCCTGCTGATCACCGGCAACTTCGACATGTCGGTCGGCGGGGTCATCGCGATGACGGGGGTCCTCTCCGTCTATTTCTGCCAGGGGGCCAACGTCTCGCAGAACACGCTGGCAAACGGCCTGGGACTGCCGTACGGGGCGGCCGTGGCGCTCGCGCTGCTGTGTGCCATGGGCATCGGGGCGATCAACGCGTTTTTCATCGCGCGGCTGAAGGTGCCCTCCATCATCATCACGCTGGGCACCATGATGCTCGCCCGCGGGGTGGGACAGATCGTCACCCGCGGCGCGCAGCGCAACACGAGCCTTCCCGACGTGTTCGGCTTCCTGGGCAACGTCACCATCCAGGGCACCTCGATAAAGCTCGCCGTGCTTGTCATGGTGGCACTGGTCGTGCTGGCCTTCGTATTCGAGAAAATGACCGTCTCCGGCCGCCGCACCTACCTCATCGGGGCAAACTCGGAGGCTGCCCGGCTCTCGGGGGTGAAGGTGGGAAGGCACCTGGCGACCCTCTTCATCCTCAGCTCGCTGCTAGCGGGGATCACGGGCATCCTCCTTGCCTCCGAGTTCAAGGCGGGGGTGTCCAACCGCGCCATGGGATACGAGTTCGACGCGCTGGTCATCGCGCTGCTGGGCGGGGTGAGCATTGCCGGCGGCTTCGGCTCCGTGCTGGGGATGTTCGTGGGCGCCGTCATCCTCTCCGTGGTGACAACTGCCGCTACGGGGCTGCTTCTCTCACCCGACTGGCAGTTCACGATCAAGGGGGTCG
>JBEKVA010000336.1:0-8969 GCA_049514475.1 Spirochaetia bacterium | reverse complement strand
CAGCTACATCGGCACCGACCCGCTGAACCCCGAGTTCGGAACCACCGGCCCCGCATGGACCCCCGATGCCGTCTCCGAGCACACCATCCAGTCTTCCCTCGTGCTGAATTATCCCGGCACCACCGACAGCCTGGCCCTCTCCGCGCAGCTTCCCCCCCTGGTGCCGACCTACACGGGGCTGTTGAATGTCGGCGTTGGCTTCGTGAAAGGAAAAGTGCAGGCAGGGGTTTCCCAGAGCGAGGGCGCCACCCTGTACCAGCCCCTGATCGTGAGCGGCACCCTCGACTTCGGGACCCCGCTGAGTGCGACAGAAGAGCTGCAGTTCGACCTGCAGTCGTCCGCTCTCAGCCAGTCTACCTTCCAGCTGAAGACCTTCGGGTTCACGGGCACCTACGTGCAGCAGAGGATGTTTCCCGTGGATTACATGGGCAACATCATCGGCAGCGACTTCCAGTTCCTTCCTTCCACCCTGACCGTCGGTTATGAGCTGAACGGGGACCCGGTCTGGTTCTGGCAGGACAGGATAAAGGTCAGCCTCGGCCTGAAGACCCACTGGTATTCGAATCTGCAGAAGTTTACCGACAACCTGTTCGACTTTTCCATCAACCTGAATGTCACCATCAACCAGGCCCTGGACTTCACCTTCACCTCGGTCTCCAACAACACGCGCACTTACCTGTACGTGCCAGGGTGGGCCAGCGCAGTGGGGGCCTTGCCGGTGAACCCGCTCACCGACCTGCTGGAATCGTTCAACTTCTTCGACGATCAGGCCCGCCAGCGCTCGGGGTTCAAGATCAACTCCCTGTCGGTGAAGGCCGTGCAGCACCTGCATGACTGGGACCTCATTTTCCAGTACCAGGGCTCGCCCCAGCTGCGCGTGGACAGCTCGAACCAGTACACGAACGTATGGACGCCGACCTTCGCCATCCAGGTGCAGTGGAACGCGGTGCCTATCATAAAGAGCAACATCCACCAGGATGCCACCGTGCCGTACCCGCTCCTCCGATAGGGCGGTGAGCGTTCCCATGGCGCGCATTGACGCTCCGCTGCGTTTTCGACTACGCTTCCCGCAGGGAGTTGAATGGAAGAACCGCTGACGGTCGTTGTAAGCGACGAAACGATCCTGCCCGAAATCTGCGGCGTGAACGACAGTAATCTCAAGATCTTCGAGGAGCTCCTGGGCGCGCGGGTCTATTCGCACGGCAACGAGATACTGCTGGACACCTCCGATGACGCGGTCCGCGCCACATTCCGCCAGCTTCTCCAGGAGCTGGAAGCACACATACGCCTCGGACAGCTGCCCGGGCCCGATCTCATCCGCTCCATCCACGGCTCCCTGGCAAGCGGCGATGCAGAAAAAGCGGAGCTTCTGAAACGGAACCTCATCGTCATCCCGAACGGGCTCCGCAAGGTCTACCCGCGAACGCACAACCAGGCCGTGTACCTTGAGTCGATCGAGCACAACGAGATCGTCTTCGGCGTGGGTCCCGCCGGCACGGGAAAGACATACCTGGCGGTGGCGCAGGCGCTCAAGCAGGTGCTCAACCAGGGCCGCAGGAAGCTGATCATCACCCGGCCGGTCGTCGAGGCGGGGGAAAGTCTCGGGTACCTGCCGGGGGACCTCACGCAGAAAATCCACCCGTACCTGCGCCCGCTGTACGACGCCATAGAGAACCTCATCCCCCTGGAGATCTTCCGACGGATGGAGGAGAACGGGACCATCGAGATCGCTCCCCTGGCGTACATGCGGGGAAGGACCCTCTCGAATGCGTTCATCATTCTTGATGAGGCGCAGAACACGACACGGGAGCAGATGAAGATGTTCCTCACGCGCATCGGGGAGAACGCGCGCACCGTCATCACGGGGGACATCACCCAGATCGATCTCCCCCGCAAGTCCGACTCCGGCCTTCTGACGGTGATCCCGATTCTCACCCCCATCCGCGAAATCCGATTCACCTTTTTCGAGGAGCGGGACGTCGTGCGCAACCCGCTGGTGAGAAAGATCGTGCACGCCTACGAAACGGCACATGAAGAGTAGGTTCTCCCGCCTCGCGGCATCGGTTGGCGGGCTGCTGCAGCAGCTGCGTCTCCAGCGCTGGACCGCCCTCGCCGTTGCGGGGGGGTTCCTCGTCGCCCTGGCCGTCGTGCTGGTGACCACGCAAGCGCCTTCCTTTGCCCTGCACGGGAAGTCGGCCTCGTGGCAGGCGGGGACGGTCGCCGACATGGATTTCGTCATCGAGCGGGACTTCCAGTACGTGGACGAGCCTGCCACGCAACTGAAGAAGGACGCGCAGGAAAAGCTCGTCCCCCCGGTGTTCATGCTCAATCCGCTGGTCACCGCGAGCGTCCTGGATACCTTCGACCGTTTCTCCCAAGCCCTGGGCCGGCTTGCGAAGCAGGGGTTGACGGAGACCTCCATGCTCTCGCGCCTCCGCGTGGATTTCCCCGACCATGTCTCTCGCGCCATGCTTCATTCCCTGCTCGACTCTCGCGATCTCGGCCAGGCGCTGGGCGACGCCCGGGCGCTCCTGGGGGGAGTGCTCGCCGGGGGCATCATTGACCTGGGGGTGCACAGCGAGGATGCCGTGAGGGCGGGGGCCGTCGAGCTGCGCCAGACTGTGGAAGGCCGGCTGCAGTCCGAGGAGATGCCCCTGGACCAGGCGACGACCATGCAGAATGTCGCGGCGCTCGTTGAAACGCGCGCCCTGCAGAATCCCTATGGGGAGGCGGAGAGACGCGCCATTCTCCAGCTGGTGCGTGCTTTCGCCGCGGTAAACGTATTCTACGACGAGGAGAGCACCGCGCTGCGCAGGATGCGGGCGCGCGCCGATGTGCAGCCCGTGACGGAAAAGCTGGCGCGCGGCCAGGTGCTCGTCCGGCGGGGAGACCTCGTTTCGGAGCCTGTTGCCCGAAAGATCGCTGCCCTGGGGGCGTATTCCAAGATTCTGGACGTGAACGCCATACTGGGCGGCGGGCTCTTTCTCCTGCTGACATTCGCCCTGGCCCTCTACCTGCTGTCCCTGAAAGGCCCCAACGGGTCCATCCGACACAGCAGCGCGCTCCTGATCATCGGCATGGGACTGGGCCACATCATCGTGAGCGCGCTGGTGGTGCGTTTCGCTTCGCTGCCGGACTGGATGCCCCTCTCCGTCGCCATTCCCACCAGCGCAATGTCCATGCTCGTCGCCATCCTGGTCTCCACGCCGGTGGGGGTCTTCTTCTCCCTCGCGGTTTCCCTGGCGCTTCTCCTTCTTACCTCGATGGGGGTCCAGGTCTTCCTGTTCGCCTTCCTCAGCGGCGTGGCGGCAACGGCCGTCGTGCTGAATGCCGACAGGAGGATCGACCTCGTGCGCGCCGGGCTCCTGCTCTCCCTTGCCGATGCGCTCATCCTGTTCGTCCTGGGGCTGCTGGGAAATTACACCCCGCGCATGATCCTCTCTCTCCTGGGGTGGGGGATCGCGAACGGGTTCCTCTGAGGGATCCTCACCCTCGGGTTTCTGCCGATCCTCGAGCTGCTCCTCAACGCGCCGACGCGGTTCAAGCTCATGGAGCTTTCCGACCTGAACTCAGCCCTCTTCAAGCGCATGCTTTCCCAGGCGCCCGGAACCTACACCCATTCGATCAGCGTCGCCAACCTCGCGGAGACCGCCAGCGAGGCAATCGGGGCGAACGCGCTGCTGGCGCGGGTAAGCGCCTATTACCACGACATCGGCAAGGTGGACCAGGCCGACTACTTCGTGGAGAACCAGAAGGCGTACAACCGCCACGACGAGCTGCGTCCCAGCCTGTCGGTTGCCGTCATCAAGAGCCACGTGAGGATCGGCATCGAGAAGGCGAGGGAGTTGAAGCTGCCCCAGGCGATCATCGACATCATCGCGCAGCACCACGGCAGGGGCCTCATCACCTACTTCTACCACCGGGCCGTCAAGGAAGGGAAAAACCCGCGGGTGTCCCGCGACGACTACTCCTACCCCGGCGTGCGCCCGCGCAGCAAGGAAGCCGCGGTGCTGATGCTCGCCGATTCCGTGGAGGCCGCCTCGCGCACCCTGAAGCGGCCCACGGAGGCCCGCCTGGATGCTTTCGTGCACGAGATGATCATGGAAAAGTTCACCTCGGGTGAGCTGGGCGACTCGATGCTCACCCTTCGGGATCTGGAGCTCATTCGAAAGAGCTTCGTGCACATCCTTGAAGGATACTTTCATACCCGCATCGAATACCCGCGCCGTGGAAATCGCGGTTGCCGGCGTGCCCCTCCCTCCCTGGCGATCCCGCTGCGCGCGATTCTGCCGGGCGGCGGCCGCCGCGGCAGGCTTCGAATCCTGCGAGCTGTCTCTGCTTTTCTGCGGGGATGAGCGCATAGCCGAGCTGAACGGCCGCTACCGCGGGAAGAACGGGCCCACCGATGTCCTCTCGTTCCCCCGCGAGGAAGCGGGTGCCGAGGGTACCCTGGCAGGAGACATCGCCGTATCGCTGCCGGCGCTGGGCAGGAACGCGCTGAAGTTCGGCGTGTCGGAGAACGAGGAGTTGAAAAGGCTCCTCGTCCATGGGATTCTTCACCTGGCGGGGATGGATCATGGCCGGGGAAAGGGCCGTCAGATGCTCTCCTTGCAGGAGGATCTCCTGGAACGCCTGCGCGCTGAGCGCATCATCGGGGAGTAAACACGTGAGGGGAAGGCAAATCGCACGGAGTACCGTGCGCGCGGGAAAAACAATCGCACGGAGTACCGTGCGCGCGGGAAAAACAATCGCACGGAGTACCGTGCGCGCACTGGCGGCGACGCTCGTCGCGTGCGTTCTCCTGTTCACCGGCGGCGCGCTTCGGCTTTTTGCCGCCGATGCCCGATCGGCATACCTTGCCGGCGCCGCAGCGCAGGGCGTCGAGGACTACGAGCTTGCCATCGAGCGGTACAAGGAGGCCTTGTCGCTCAACCCCGCCTACCTTGAGCCAATGATGGGGCTGTCGCAGTCCTTTCTCCTCCTTGAGGAATATGATGAGGCGGCCCGGTTTGCAGTCATGGCACGGACATACGATGCGAAAAACCCCGACCTTGCCGTCCTGGAGGGGCGGATCCGCATCGGCCAGGGAAATGTGCCCGCCGCCCGCGCGCTTTTCACCGCCGTTCTCGCGCGGCAGCCGAACAACGTCGAGGCGCGCCTGGGCATCGCGGAAGCAGAGGTCGCAGAAGGACGGCTGAAAAACGCGCTCTCCCAGTACGCGCAGACTCTCACCCTGGCCCCCGAGAGCACCCGTGCCGTCCTCTCCCTTGCCATGCTGTCGCAGGAAACCGGGGACGAGCGGAAAGCGGCCGACTATTACGAGCTTGCCCTCCGCAGCCATTCCTCCGACCCGCTCGTGCAGCTTGCCGCCTCTTCATGGTATGCGGCCACGGGGAGCCTCGATACTGCCGAAAAGCACGTCAAGATCGCCCTCTCCCTGAAGCCCGGGCTCGACCGTGCCCGAATCCTCCTGGGCAGGATCTATCTGCAGCAGGGACGCTTTGCCGACGCGGTGACCCTCCTGCACGATGTCGTGACCACCAACAGGGATGACGTGGCAGCTTGGTATGCGCTGGGTCTTGCCTACCGGCGCTCGGGGGACGCGGCAAAGGGCATTTCAAGCTTTGCCACGGCCCTGCAGCTCAGGCCAGACGACGAGGTGGTGCGTATTGCGCAGGAGGCGACGGCAGTGGCCTCGCTGCCCATGGATGATGCACAGCGCAGGAAGATGGCGGCATTTCACCTGGACCAGGGACACGGCTGGGAAGAGAGGAGCTACCTGGAAAAGGCGCTCGCGGAATACCGCAGGGCGCTGATCCTGGATCCCACCTCGCGGGATGCCCGGGTAGCGTACGCCCGAATATTCCTGGCATTCGGCTTTCCCGACAAGTACCTGAGCGAGCTGCAGGTGCTGGCAAAGCTGGGGGTGAAGGACACCTTGGTACAGGATGAGATCGAGCGGTTGACAAGCTCCCTTGCCGACACCCTCTCCCGCACGTGGGGCTACGACCAGCACAACCTGGAGCGGACCCGCTATGCTATACCCGTCTTCACCCTTCCCGCGGCCAACCGCCTCACCCATCCCCTGGCCAGCGAGGATGTCGCCCGCTATTTCGCCTCTCTCCTGGGACGCTACGACGCGATAACGGTCCCCGATAGCCCGCCGACGGTCAATGGTTTCGACGAGGCATTCCGCTCGGCGCGCACCGCGGCCACCGACTATTTCATCGTCCTGGGCATCGATGAGGCGGAAAGGAGCTTTTCGGCCACCGTCGATCTGTATCTCTCGCGTACCGGGGCGCGCATTGCCAGCTATGCGGCATTTCGTACGGGAAACGACAGGGTGCGTGACGCGCTCATGAGGCTGGGAGGGCAGGTTGCCGGCCTGCTGCCGGTCCGCGGGTCCCTTCTGGTGCGCAAGTTCGGCGACGGGGTGGTTGACCTGGGGACCTGGCAGGGCCTGAAGAAGGATGATGCGCTGCTCATCGTGCGCCGCGGAGGCGTGCGTCTGCAGGCTGATGGCCCCGGGCTGTCCTGGGACGCGAAGGACGTGGTCGGGGACTTCAAGGTCACCGGCGCCGATGAAGGGGTGGCGCTGGGGACAGTGACGGGGCGCGGCTACTTCGACTACGTGAACCCCGGCGACCAGGTGATCTATCCGGCAAAGACGACGGAGAAACCCGCGCTCAGCGCTGGGCAGCGGACGGGCAACATCCTGACCCGTCTTTTCAGGATCGGCCGTTGAGGTTCGGCGGGGAGGGGGCGGGGCGCTATACGCTTTGAGACCTCGACCGCGGTACCCCGCGAGTCCGCGTTGACACGGTATACGCTTTCCTTTATATTTTTCGGGATTTCGACTAAATCCCCTGGCTGAAAGCGACACTATTGGCGCCAGTGCAAGGAGCATGTGTATGGCCAAGAAGACTGTTCGCGACGTGGATCTGAGAAAGAAGCGCGTGCTTGTCCGCGTGGACTTCAACGTGCCTCTCAAGGAAGGAAAGATCACCGACGACACGCGGATCACCGCAGCTCTTCCGACGCTGAACTACATCCTCGACCAGAAGGGCGCCACACTCATCCTCATGAGCCACCTCGGCCGGCCGAAGAAGCCGGACAAGGAGAATAGCCTCGCGCCCGTGGCCGCGCGCCTGTCTGAGCTCCTGGCGCGGAAAGTCACCCTCGCTCCAGACTGCATCGGACCTGAGACCGAGGCCGTGGTGAAGGCCATGAAGCCAGGCGATGTCGTGCTCCTTGAAAACGTGCGCTTCCACCCCGAGGAAGAGAAGAACGATCCCGATTTCGCCCGCAAGCTCGCCGCGCTCGGCGACGTTTACGTCAACGACGCCTTCGGCACCGCGCACCGCGCGCATGCCTCCACCGAGGGGGTGGCGAAGATCCTTCCGGGCGTTGCCGGCTTCCTCATGGAGAAGGAGATAAAGTTCCTCGGCGGCGTTTTCGAGAACCCGGGCAAGCCGTTCGTCGCCGTGATCGGCGGCGCGAAGGTGTCCACGAAGATCGCGGTGCTCGAATCCCTGCTGCCCCGGGTGAGCACCATGATCATTGGCGGGGGCATGACATTCACGTTCCTCAAGGTGCAGGGGCATTCCATCGGAAAGTCGCTCGTCGAAGAGGACTTCCTGCCGACGGCGGCCTCGTTTCTGGAGAAGGCGAAAAAGTCGGGCGCCGAAGTGCTCCTCCCCGTGGATCACATGGTTGCCGCCGAGTTCGCTGAGACCGCCAAGGCTGAGTCGGTGGACGGGATCGACGTCCCCGAAGGCAAGATCGCCATGGATATCGGGCCGAAGACGGTCGCCCTTTTCAAGGAGAGGATCTCCAAGGCGAAGACGGTCGTCTGGAACGGCCCCATGGGCGTTTTCGAGTTTCCGGCGTTTGCGAAGGGAACCATGGAGATCGCAAAGGCTGTCGCTGATTGCAAGGGAACCACGGTTGTCGGCGGCGGGGACTCCGTCGCGGCTGTCAACAAGTTCGGGCTGGCCGAGAAAATCACGCATGTATCCACCGGCGGCGGCGCTTCCCTTGAGCTGCTCGAGGGCAAGAAGCTGCCCGGTGTGGTCGCGCTGCAGGACAAGTAGATGAGAACGCCTTTCATCGCGGGCAACTGGAAGATGTACAAGACGGTGAGCGAGGCAACGGCGCTCTCCTCGGCGCTCGTCGCGGCCCTCGCCAACGCGGGTGACCGGAAGGTCATGATCGCGCCGCCCTTCACCGCGCTGCACGCGGTGCGCGCGACCCTTGCGGGCTCGCGGATCCTGCTGGGCGCCCAGAACGCCTGCGCGGAGCTGGAAGGCGCGCACACCGGTGAAGTGTCCCTGCGGATGCTGCGCGATGCCGGGGTCACCGTCGTGATACTCGGCCACTCCGAGCGCCGCCACGTATACGGAGAGACCGATGAGCTTGTCAACCGCAAGGTGAAGCTCGCCCTGGCGGAGGGTTTCGAGGTCATCCTGTGCGTGGGGGAAACACTCGACGAGAGGCAGAAGGGCGTCACGGAGAAAGTGGTTGATACGCAGACCCGCACGGGCCTTGCGTCGGTGGCGGAGCGGGATCTCGGGCGCGTCACGATTGCCTATGAGCCCGTCTGGGCAATCGGCACCGGCAAGAATGCCACGCCGCAGGACGCTGATGCCGTTCATCGCTATATTCGAAGTGTCATCGCCGGGCTCTACGGCGCCGCGGCTGCGGGGAATCTCACGATCCAGTACGGCGGGTCGGTCAAGCCCGACAACGTCAAGGATCTCATGAAAATGGAGAACGTCGATGGAGCGCTCGTGGGCGGCGCATCGTTGAAGGTCGAAACGTTTCTCCCCATTGTTCAGTTCGATCGGTAAGGGGGTTTTCTCAATGGGTCTCATTGCAATCGTGCTTCTGGTGATCCTGATCATCAGTGCCATTCTCCTGGTGCTCGTCGTTCTCGTGCAGGATGACCAGGGAGAGGGCATTGGCGGCAT
>JBEKVA010000335.1:0-4758 GCA_049514475.1 Spirochaetia bacterium | reverse complement strand
GCGCTGGCCAGGGCACACAGCAGCGACTTTCTCACCATCACCCTGTCGGGTCGGGAGAGGGTGGCCAAGGGGTTCTGGTTCGCCCCCTTTGGATGGTACGTCGTGGTCACCGAGGAGCGCGCGGCGTTCTACGACCAGGTGAACCAGATCACCTTCCGCACCGGAATGATCCTTGCGGTCTCCATCTGCGCGGGAGTGCTGCTGGTGCTGCTTTTCGCAAACTACCTGACCCGCCCGCTCACGCGGGTGGCCGGCACGATGAAGGAGATCATTTCCACCAGCGACCTTTCCAAGCGGGTGGTCGTGGAGTATCGAGACGAGATCGGGCAGCTGGCCCAGACGTTCAACCTCATGGTGGGAGAGCTGGAGAAGGCCTACCGGCAGATCAAGAGCTTCGCCTTTTCTTCCATCGTGGCCCAGAAGCGGGAGCAGAAGTTCAGGAACATCTTCCAGAAGTACGTGCCGCGGGAGGTGATCGAGTCGGTCATCAGGAACCCCGAGGCCATGCTCGTCGGGGAAAACCGCGTCCTGTCCATCCTGTTCTGCGACATCCCCAATTTCCCCGCCATCGCGGAGTCAATGCCCCCCGATGAGCTGGTGAACACCCTCAATCGCTATTTCTCAGTCATGGTGGACAACACCATCATTCCCCGGCAGGGAACCCCCGACAAGTACATCGAGTACGCGATCATGGCCCTGTTCGGCGCGCCGGTGAAGACCCAGCACGATGCGTTGAACTCCGTGCTCGCCGGCATCGACATGTCGGACGCGCTGGACCGCTTCAACGAGGGCGAGAAGGCCCGGGGCAGGATCCCCTTCACCATCGGGATCGGCATCAACTACGGCGTGGTCACCGTGGGCAACATCGGTTCCGAGAAGAAGATGGACTACACGGTGATCGGGGACATGGTGAACCTCGCTTCGCGGCTCAGCGGCCTGACCAAGACGTATCGCCAGCGGCTGATCATTTCAGAAAGCCTCTACGGCAAGGTGAATACCGACCTCCACTGCCGTCTGCTGGATTCGGTGGCTGTGAAGGGGAGGAAGAATGGGATCAGGATCTACACCGTGAAGAAGAGCTTCTCGGGCAACGAGGAGAAGGCCTGGGGGCTGCACGAGAAGGGAATGACCGAGTATTACGGGCGCAACTTCTCCCAGGCGGTCGACTATTTCGGCCAGACGCTGGGATTGCTCCCCGGCGACGATGCGGCCCGCATACTGATGGAGCGCAGCCAGGGGTACCTGAAGAACCCTCCACCGGCGGACTGGGACGGCGTTGAGGTCATGCACACCAAATGAGTCTCCCCCTGCCCGCCGGCTTCAAGAGTGAACGCCCTGGTGTCGAGAATATGATGAGGTAGATTTCGCATGATCGGACTGCTCGCCAGGGCGCGCCAGCTCAGGATCTCCCTCGGCCTCCCCGCCGATGACCGCGACGAGTTCACCTTCGACGCGGATTCCGGCATCTCGCGGGAGGAGCAGACGGAGATCCGGGCGGAGATCGAGAAGGTGGCCACCCGGAGCAGGATGGCCGTCAGCCCTGAGGCGTTCGTGGTCAAGGCCGCCAAGCGGGGGATCCTCTTTCCGATCATGGTCATTGCCTGCGCGGTGGTGGCAATCGGCGCAGGGTGGTTCATCTTCAATTTCCTCTTCCAGCGGGGAGAGACGGCCCTGGCGCGCGAGAACACCACCAGCATCACCGCAGAGGGCAAGCTCATCGAGGAGCTGCAGAAGGAAGCCGACGCGAAGCTGCGCGAAAAAAACCAGCAGATCAATCAGATCCAGGACCAGCTGGCCCAGATCGACAAGCAAAGACAGGACCTGGCTGCCAATATGGATGCCAAGGTGCGCGAGCGGGAAAGCCAGCTGCGCGCATCCATGGCCACGGAGCTTGACGCCGAGAGGGCCCGGCTGCAGAAGCAGGGCTTCTCCGACGAGGACATCCAGAAGCGCCTCTCCACCCTGGAGACCCAGCAGAACGCCGCCTTCGAGCGGCAACTGGAGGGCTTCCGCGCGCAGGCCGAGGCCGAGCGGAAAAAGTCGGAGGCGACGCTGCAGGAGCTGCAGGGGCAGTTCAACGCCAGCCTGGCCAAGGCGAACTCCGAGCGCCAGCAGGTGCTCACCGACGCGAAGCAGCGTGAGGCGGACCTTCAGGCCCAGCTCGCCCAGAAGACCCGGGACCTGCAGAACGCGCAGGACCAGACGCAGGCGCAGCTGCAGGCTCTCACCTCACAGAAGCAGCAGGAAGACCTCGTTTCCCAGCAGCTGATCGGCCTGTATTCCATTGCGCAGTCGGATATCGTTGCCAGGAATTACCCGAAGGCGCTCACCAGCCTCCAGGCGATTGCCAGCTACGTCAATTCCACGGAGATCGCCACCCTGCCGGCAGTCGCCAAGCGGCGCGCGGTGGACCTTTTCATCGTGGATTCCCTTACCGGCTTGGTGCAGGGGCAGATCGAGAAAGCCGGCGCCGACACGAGCACGCTGGTCAATGCCGCCAACCAGATCGCCGAGATCCGCGCCCGCGCGGAGGAGGCCGATGGCGCGCTGCGGGACGGCAGGCTGGCGGACGCGGAGAAGCTCTACGGGCAGGCGCTTGCCGTGATTCCCGAGGTGAACAGAAGCTACGCGTACTTCGCCGCCCGAAGCCGGGACGCCGAGGGACTGCGCCAGGATGCCCTTCGTGCCGGGCTTTCCCGGGCGGAGGCGGCCTCCGAGGCGGGGCGGTACCCCGAGATGCTGGCTGCCTACCGCGAGGCGCTTACCTTCCTGCCGGAAACCCCGGCGCGTCTTGAGAAGACGCTTGCCAACATCGGCGCGGCGGGCGCCGCGCAGGCAAGCCAGAAGACCCAGGGCGAACAGTCACGGGCAGCGGCCCCGCTCCTCGTCCAGGCGGCAGCGCTGCTGAGGCAGGGGCAGAACGCCGATGCGCTTGCCCAGTACCTCACGATCCTTTCCACCTACCCGCAGAGCATCCAGGCGCCCGCGGCGACCAAGGGCATTACCGACGCGGCAGCCGGCATGAGCGGCCAGTCCGATGCGCGCCTGGCGGCGCGGGAGAAGGATCTTGGCGAACAGGTGGCGGCGCTGCAGAAGAATCTCAGCGGCCGGGCGAACGAGATCGTCGGCATCAAGGGAAGCCTCATGGGCCTGCTGGGCAAGAGCGGTGACCCGGCGGAGGCTGACACGACGGCGCTCATGGAAGAGCTGAACAAACGTTTCGGGGACTTGTCGAACGCCCAGGGGGCGTCGGGTGACCTGAATGCACGCCTGGCGAAGGCCCAGGACAGCGCGCGGTCGCTGCAGGTGAAGATCGACCAGCTCAGCGCGGAGAACGAGAAGCTGAGGGCCGGTACTCCTGCCGGCCGTACCTCCGTCTCCGCCGGGGATGCAAAGCGTCTCAGCGACCTGGATGCCCTTGTGGCCGGCTATCGCGCCTATGCGCTGCAGGAGGACGAGATCATCCGTACGCAAGGCGAGGAGAAGGGCCGTATGAAGACCATCGGCCTGCGCGATTCCTTCCTTGGCTCCCTGGATGGCGTGTTCCGCGGCATGCTGGACAGGGTCCACCACTACGACGATCGGTTCGTGAAAGACAGCATGATCCAGGGGAAGGACGAGGGCCGCACGGATGCGCTCCAGCAGGCAATCACCGTCGTGATCGACCTGAACAAGCAGACCACCCCTGACATGCGCACGAGCTACTTCGACGCGAAGATCAAGGCAGCGGACGCGGACCCTGCGATGAAGTCGTTCCTCAAAAACCTCCAGCTCCTGACATCGTCGCTGAAATAGCGCCTGCGGGTCCCCACCGCCGTCAGGGCCGGGCCCCTGCTACTGCAGCGAACCCACCTGGTTCGTGGCGATCGAGTAGACGTTGAAGTGCAGCTGGTTGTTGTACCAGAGCGCCTGGGAGAACAGCATCTGCGCCTCCCCCCCGACGTACACTTCCCCGACAAAGCTCAGGCCGGTGAACCGGAACTGGGCGCCCAGTTTCCCGTTCAGGTCGTAGATGCGGCCGACATCCCCCTCGGTGGAGAACAGCTCTCCGGTGGAGAGCATGGCATCGATGCGGTGGGTGACGCCGGTAAGCTGCGTGGGAACGGCAACACCCGATCCCGGCGCCGTCTCGTACCACTTCCAGGTCACCCATCCTCCCACAGCGCTGTCCCACCAGTTGGCGAACCCCTGCGTCGTCAGCGGATCGTAATAATAGAGGGCATGCGAGGGGATGCCCGTGGGTCCGACCGTGGAAAGGTCGATCCCGATGGGACGCAGGCGAACGGGGGAGCTCAGTCCTGCCCAGGAAAGGTCGAACTGCGCCTCCTCGAACCTGCCCGTGGTCGTGTACTTCACCAGCGCGTACACCTTGTCCAGGCCGGGGTTCGGATCAGGATAGATGCTGACATGCCTGACATGCGTCGTGTCGACGGGGAAGGGCGCGGCGGCAAAGATAGGCGTCATGTCCGCCCAGGCCGGTGCCGCGTAGGTGTTCCCGCCCGGATTACCGAGCATGATCGTATCTTTGAAACGACTTGGCTGGGTGGCATCCCAGCTGAAAACCACGTTGCCGTGAGAGCCTTTCACGGACGCTATGACGAAGCCGGGATACGGCGGGTTCAAGGTGGTGGAACCAAGACTTTGGCTGTTTTGCACGATCCTGTAATCGGACCCGTTGGAGGCAACGAACGCTATCTGCAGGGGGCCTGACTGCCATGACCAGGTGACGAACCCCGTCTGCAGCGTGAACCCGGTGAC
>JBEKVA010000334.1:0-4799 GCA_049514475.1 Spirochaetia bacterium | reverse complement strand
GTACGGACGGAATCCTGGACATCTGGCGTTTGCGGAAGTAGACGCAGGACGGCGCGGACGCGTTCACAAACGCCGCTGCCTGCTCACCCCTGCGCCGGCGGCTCGCCATCCAGGACCTTGCGCACCGTCTGCGCGAGGGTGCGCGTGGTAAACGGCTTCTGGATGAAATCCTGATGCTCGACCAGCCCGTCAAGCTTTCCGTCCGCGTAGCCGGACATGAACAGGCATTTCGGAGGATTGGTCCTGTTCGCGATACTTTTCACCAGGGCGTGGCCCGTTACCTCCGGCATCGAGACATCGGTAAGCACCAGGTCGACATGAGATGTCCCGTTCTCCAGAAGGGCAAGCGCCTCGATGCCGCCGGGGGCCTCGAGGACGGTATAGCCGAGGTTCCTGAGAATCATGGCGGTGACGTTCCGCACCTCGGCCTGGTCGTCGACGACAAGAATGGTCTCGTGCCCTGCGGGCACCGGCCCCTGTTCACTTTCCGCCGGCGCGGACATGGCGGCCTTCCCGCTGGCGGGAAAATAAATCTGGAACTCCGTGCCCTTTCCGGGAGCGCTTTCGAGGCTGATGAATCCGTTCATCTGCTTCACGATTCCATACACGGTCGAGAGCCCGAGCCCCGTCCCCTTTCCGAGGGCCTTCGTCGTATAAAATGGCTCAAAGATGCGGCCCTGTATCTCGGGCGGCATGCCGGTTCCTTCGTCCTTGACAGCCAGGAGGACGTACCTGCCCCGGGGTATCAGGTCTGGCTGAGCAGGAATGGGCACATCTGCCGTCACGTTGGCCATCTCCAGAGAAAGCACGCCTCCGCCGGGCATCGCGTCGGCGGCATTGGAGGCGAGATTCATGACAAGCTGCTCCAGTTGCATGGGGTCGGCCTCCACGTGCAGGAGCGCGGGGCCGGAAATAACTTTCAGCCTTATATGCTGGCCGACGAGTCGTGCGACCATCTCCGAGATGCCCTCGACAACGGCGCTCAGGTCCAGGGAATGGACGTCCCGCGGCTGCCGCCGGCTGAATGAAAGGAGCTGATGCGTGAGTGATGCGCCTCGCTGGGCCGATGCGAAGATCTCCCGCATGTCGGCACGGCGCGCGGGGGGAAGGTCGGGTTCCTCGAGGAGCATCTGGGAGTGACCCATGATCACCGTCAGCAGGTTGTTGAAATCGTGGGCAATCCCGCCGGCGAGCCGTCCCACCGCTTCCATCTTCTCGGCCTGCCGCAGCCGTTCCTGGCTTTCCTTCAAGGCGGCCGTTCGCTCTTCAATGCGGCGCTCCAGGTCCTCCTGCAGGCTGCTCCGCTCGGCCTCGAAGAGCTTCCTTTCCGTGATGTCTCGAACGACGATGATAAGCCCCGTGAGCTGGCCCCCCGGACTGGTCACCGTCGACGCCCGAGCCTCGAGGGGGATGATTCTGCCATCATGCTGGAGGGCGCGAAACTCCTGAGTGGCGATCCCTTTTTCCCGCAGGAGGACACCGATGCGGTCCTTGACGGCCTCCCGATCATCCGGATGCACCAGATCGAGCACCGAGGCATCGAGAAGCTGGGAATGCTGCGAGTCCCCGAGGATACTGGCAGCCGTCTCGTTCACCATGGCAATGCGCAGCGTCGCGTCGGTGAACAGGATGCCATCCGGCGAGGTCTCGATGAGTCTCCGATGGCGCTCCTCGCTCTCGCGGACCTCGGCGAACAGCCGGGCCCGTTCGATCGCAATGGCGGCATGCTCGGCAATGGCCACCAGGAGACGAAGGTCGGCGTCCTGGAACATCCGCGGCTGAGCCCCCTCGATGCTCAGCACGCCGCTCACCCTGCCGTGATCGAGGATGGGCGCTGACATTGCCGAAGCCACGTCGTTGTCGGCGGCCAGGAAGTCCGGTTCCCGCGAAGAGTCCTGCACGAGAATGGGCCGACCGGTTCGCGCGACCTTCCCCACGATGCCCTGGGAAACCGCGATCCTCGGAATGACGACAGAGTATCCCACCGAATGCTGGAGCACCAGCGCATCGTCCTTGCGCAGATAGAGGCTCACCCGCGGATGTCCCAGGGAGACGGCGATGGCCTCCACGATGGTACGCAGCACCGTGGGCAGGTCAAGCTCACGGGCCGGGGCGGCGCGAACTTTGACCAGGAGCGACAACTCCCTGTTTGCCTGCTGAAGGCGTGAGGTCCGCTCGTTCACCCTCCTGTCCAGCTCGTCCCGCGAGGCGCGCAGATCTATGTTCTTTCCCGCCGCGATCGTGGCCGTCAATATCTGCCGAACGACGATGAATGCGATAATTCCGATCGTCCACACTGTCACCAGTGACGCCTCAAAAGGCATCCACTGCGCCCGGCCGCGCATAAGGATGAATACAACGACAAAGCCGCCCAGGAATGGGAGAGAATCCTGCCATGGCAGCCTGTCCTTGCGGGAAGTCTTAGCGGCGGCGGAACTCGTCTTTCGCTCCTGGATCACCGCGGCGAGGATGGCAAAGGCACCGGAGGCAAGGTAGCCAAGATCTCCGATGTTGCCGCTCCCGTACCTGCCGAGGATGCTCTGGAAGCCGAAAAAAGAGTCCCCGGCGATCTGGCCGAGTATGCTCCCCACAAGCAGCAGACGCGCAATTCCCGACACCGCCGTCACTCGCTCGAACACGAGGATTGTCATTGCCGCAAGAAGGGCGAAATCTCCAAGCGGATAGAGAACGGTGACGGCACTCATCAGGCCGGTGCCAGCCGGTGCCTTCTCGAGGATGGGTGCGATGACGAGGACCCAGAGCATGAGGGCGGCAGACAGGAGAACGATCAAAATATCGAGGACCTGGTTGAGACGCTCCACCAGCCTCATCTTCCGCGGTGTCATGAACAGGATTGCGATGAAGAATACCGGATACGAAATGAGATAAATGATATCGGCGGCCGAGGGAAAAGGCGGATTGGTGCTGAACGCTTCAATCAGCGTCCAGGCAAAGTCGCTTATGGCGATGCAGCAGTAGGTGAGGCCCAGGAGAAGCCAGCCGGCAAACCTGTGAAGCCCCTCAGCCCGGGAGCGTACGGCCGTGCGAACAAGGAAGGCGGCCGCGATCATGCTTTCCACGGCAAGAAAAAAGTCGCCGAGCGCGGCGCGAAGGGGCTGGCTCCAGAGAGTGCACAGCACCACGACGTGCGCGAGCACTACTGCGGCCGCAGCGGCTTCTCCGGCGATGAGCAGGCGCCTGTGAACCGGCAGGGGATCTTGGGGAATTGAAGACTGAGAGCCCGGCTCGGACATTAGGATATTCTCCTGAAGGTCGGCAGTATGCAGCCTGCGGTCCCAGTTGTAAAGGAAATGTGAGGTTCGAACGAGGAGAGTGCACGCGGACAAATCTTTTCCTAGCTTGGGTAGCCAGCGCAAACCCTCGGGACCTGCTCAAGAGCGCTGAGTGCTGTCTTCTTGATCGCCCTCGGGCGGGTCGCGTGCTGCGGGGGTTCCGTCCTCACATTCCACGGAATACCGTGGAAGCGCTCGGACCGCTTCGCGCCCCTCTGCCTGCGGCTGTTCTCTCAAGATGTGCAGTCTGTGCCGTTTCTGCTGCTCCAAGTCAGGCAAGTCCAACGAGGAGTCAACATTAATTATCCACTTGACTAATTTATTAGTCATATGTATAAATGCGATGGTAAGGAGACAATTTTATGAAACGCTTTCTACTTTTCACCGTGGTAGGCCTGCTGGCCTTTGGCTCTGCCGGAGTCGGACTGTTCGCCGATGCCAGGGCCGACGAGATAATCAAAGCCACCCTCGATCGGAAGGCACCCGCTGATACCACTTCCACTTCAACAATGACCATCACTGACAGGACCGGCGTCACCAAGGTCCGCAAAATGAAGACAGTCTCGAAGGAGACCGCCGAGGGCACCAAGGCCTACCTCGAGTTCGTCGAACCCGCGGACGTCAACGGCACGAAGTTCCTGACCGTTTCGAAGAAGGGTGCCGAGACCGACCAGCGTCTCTACCTTCCCGCCCTGAAAAAGATCCGCAAGATCTCGAGCTCCAGCAAGGACGCGGAGTTCCTCGGTTCGGACCTGTGCTATTTCGACATGGAAAAGCGCTACTTCGAGGATGGCGCCTACACTCTTCTCTCCGACAATGAGACCCTTCCCGAGCCCGCCTTCTCCGGCATGAAATTTGCCAAGATCAGCACGACATTCAAGGCCTCCAATGCCCCCTATTCCAAGACCATTGCGTGGATCAATGCCGCTGACAGCATCCCTTACAAGACCGAGTGCTATGACAAGAAGGACGATGCGCTCCTGAAGACCATTACCGTCGACGAGGTGAAGACCATCAAGGGCTATGCCATGACCACGAGGACCACCATCGTCAACCACAAGAAGGGCTCGAAAACTGAAATGTTCCTCGGTGACATCGTCGTCGACGCAGGCGTCAAGGACAGCGAAGTCAGCGTCAAGCGGCTCGAGCAATAAGGAAGACGGAACCATGAAGCGATTCCTTTGCGCCGCAATGATCGCCATCCTTCCGCTCGGCGCTCTTGCCTTCGGGCAGGACGCCGCGACAGAAGGGGCATCACCGAAATCTTTTTCGCTGAAGCTCGGCGGTGACCACGAGTTCATCTACCGGCTTCCCGTGGGAAGCGAGTCCTGGGACACCGGGTACACCGGAGAGATGAAGACCCCCCGATTCCGCAACGAGCTCGGTCTCGAAGTGAGGGAAGGCCAGGTCGTCCTGGTCAGCAATTGGCAGATCGACAGCTTTCTCGACCTCGCCGCGAACCCCGCGGACCAGTGGTCCCCCTCGACGCGCGTGCGATACCTCGAG
>JBEKVA010000333.1:0-4807 GCA_049514475.1 Spirochaetia bacterium | reverse complement strand
GTACGGAGATGAGGCGGAGGAGAGCATGACGCCATCCGCCGTGCAGACACCGACGCGGGCGCTCTGCGTTCCCACGTCGATCCCGAGGAAGAGGGCCGGTGATTGATCAGCCATGCGCCAGTGAGCCCTTGCGGGTGCCGAGGCTCCCGAGGATGACCGCGGCCAGAAGCACGAGGCCCATGACCATCTCCTGCGGGTCAGGCTGGATGCCCATGAGGCTAAGAAGGTTGCGGATGAGGCCGATGATCGCAACTCCCAGGATCGTCCGAACCACGCCGCCGCTTCCGCCTGCAAAACTGGTTCCGCCAATCACGACCGCGGCAATGGCATCCAGCTCCCACCCCTGCGCAACCCTCGGCTCCCCGACGTTGAGCCTCCCCGCCATGCATATGCCGGCAAGTGCCGCGAAGAAACCGGAGATGGTGTACACGGCGATCTTGTAGAAGACGGGGTTGATGCCCGAGAGCCGTGCCGCCTGCGGGTTCTCGCCGCAGGCATAGAGTTTCTTGCCGAAGACGGTGTAGCGCAGGACCACGGCACAGATGACGATGGCGCTGACAAATAGTATGGCGACGAACGGGATGGTCCCCACCATCCCCCGCCCCATGAAAAGTGCCGTCTTGTCGAGATTGAAGATGGTGCGCCCGCCGCTGATGGCGAATGCTAGGCCCCGCGCAAAAACCATCATGCCGAGGGTCGCGGCGAAGTCCGCGATGCGCAGCTTGGTGATCACCAGCCCGTTCAGCAGCCCCATGCCCGCGCCGATGGCGAGGATCACGAGAAAGATCAAGGGGGTGGGAAGGAGCAGGGACAGCTTTTCGACGTGTCCCATGTAAATGCCCCAATGCTGGAAAAGACCGAGCAGGACCCCTGAAAACGCAAGGATCGAGGCCACGGAGAGATCTATGCCCGCGGAGAGGATGACAAAGGTCATGCCGATGCTGATGAACCCGAGGAAGGAAAAGCTCCTCAGGAGATTCAGCACGTTCTGTACGCTGAGGAACCCCCTGACAAGGAGGGAGGCGATAGCGAACAGCACGATGAAAACGAAAAGGCGTGAGAGATTGCGCACCATCTCGCTGCCCACAAATGTCCTGAACAATCCGGCATCCTGGCGTGTCGCTGTCGTCATTCGCTCGCTCCCATCGAGTACCGCAGGAGAAGCTCCCGCGTCGCGTCCCTGCGGTCGAGGATCTTCGCCATGCGCCCCTCGTGCATGACCGCCACGCGGTCGCTGATGCCGAGGATCTCGGGGATCTCCGAGGAAATGATGATGATGGCCTTGCCCTCGCCGGCAAGGGTGCGGATCAGGCCCCTGATCTCCTCCTTGGCCCCGACGTCGATGCCCCGGGTCGGCTCGTCGAAAATGAATACCTTCAGGTCCATCCCCAGCCACTTCGCGAGGACCACCTTCTGCTGGTTGCCGCCGCTCAGAAGCCTGACATGCTGCCGGACGTGCGGCGTGGCAATCCGCAGCTTCGTGACGAACCCCTCGGCGTAACGCGCCATCTTGCGGTAGCTGACAAAGAGAAGCCCTTTGAGCTTCTTCAGCGAAGGAAGGGCGATGTTCTCCGTGATGGACTTTTCCAGCAGGACGCCCTGGCTCTTCCTGTCCTCGGGCGCCAGGCAGATGCCCAGCCGGATGGCATCCCTGGGAGATCGGATCCGTACCCGCGCTCCCGCGAGGAAGACCTCCCCGCCGTCGATCGGGTCCGCGCCGATGATGGCGCGCGCCAGCTCCGTGCGCCCAGAGCCGACCAGCCCGTAAATGCCCAGGATTTCGCCGCGATGGATCGCGAAGCTCACCGGCTCAAGCACCCCGGTCCTGCGAAGGCCACGGATCTCCAGCAGCGTCTCCTGGCTCCCGACGTCCGACGCGGGCCCGCGGTACTCCTCCTCGCTCACGTCCCTGCCGACGAGCATGCGCACCAGGACATCACGCGTGATGTTCGCAATGCTCTCCGTCCCGACGAGGGCCCCGTTGCGCAGCACCGTGACCCGGTCCCCGATTTCGAATATCTCCTCCAGGCGGTGCGAGATGTAGATGATCCCGCGGCCCTCGGCCTTCAGTGAATTGATGATCGCGAAAAGGCGGGAGAGCTCGGTGGAGGTCAGGACGGCGGAGGGCTCGTCGAAGATGATGATGCGCGCTTCCAGGGACAGCGCCTTGGCAATGCTCACAAGCTGCTGCTTCGACATGGGCAGCAGGCCCATCATTGTGCGCGGGTTGATGTCCGCTTGGATCATGTCCAGCCAGCGCCGGGCCTCCTTGAACATTTCCCTGTAGCTCACCACCCCGGGCCCCGTGCGCTGCTGGCGGCCGAGGAAAATGTTCTCGGCAACGCTGACGTCGGGAAGGATCGGCAGCTCCTGATGCAGCACCGCTATCCCGGCTGCCTGTGCCTCGCGGGGGCTTGCCCAGTGCATTTCCCTTCCGTTCAGGAAAATGGAACCTCCATCCCGCGGATATGAGCCGCCAATGATTTCTATCAGCGTGGACTTGCCGGCGCCGTTCTCCCCGGCAAGGCAGTGCACCTCTCCCGCCATCACCAGGAAATCAACGGCATCCAGCGCCCGCACGCCCGGGTAGTTCTTCACCAGGCCGCGGACCTCCAGCAGCGGGGTGCTTGACGCGCTCATATTCTTTTCCTCCGGGAGATAAGGCTCTGCAGGGCAAGGGCCGCTATGATGATGATTCCCTTTGCCATCTGCTGCGGATACGCCTCGATCTTGAGGAGGTTCATGATGTTGATGATGAGGGCCATGATCAGCACGCCGACAACAGTGCCCGCGGCGCTGCCCTTGCCGCCGGAGAGGCTCGCCCCCCCGATGACCACGGCGGCAATCGCGTCCAGCTCCCACCCCTGGCCGATCTTCGGGTCGCCCGCGCCCATGCGGCCCGACATCAGTATTCCGACCAGCGCAGCGCAGAAAGCGGAAGCCACGAAGGGAAAAATCCTGTAGACGGCAGGCTGGATCCCGGAAAGGCGTGCCACCTCCTCGTTGCCTCCGACGGCGTAGATGTTCCTCCCGAACCTCAGAAAGCGCAGGAAGAGCAGCCCGATGATGCTTGCGCCGATCCAGATGATCGTCGGCATCGGGATCCTCGCAGCGCTGCCCTGGGCAAGGAATGTCAGCGGGTCCGGCACTCCGAAGAGCGGCTGGCCGTGGGTATAGGACACGGCGAGGCCCCGGGTGAAAATCATGATGCACAGGGTGATGATGAACGAGTGGATGCGGAAGCGGTACGCCAGGGCGCCGCTTGCCAGCCCGATGCAGGCGCCGATGAAGAGCACGAACAGCACGTCGAGGGGAAACGGGAGAACCGGTGTCAGCACGGGGGCGCCCTTGTAGATGAATATCTCCTTCGGCATCCAGGTGAAGAAGTTCCCGTGCATCATGGTGGCGTACAGGATTGAGGAAAAGCCGACCACCGACCCGACGGAGAGATCGATCCCCCCGACGAGGATGACGAAGGTCATCCCCAGGGAGAGCAGCCCCACAAAGCTGCACTGGGTGAGCAGGTTGACGATGTTGTTGTACGTGAAGAACAGAGGGGACAGGAGGGCGGAGACGAGAACGAGAGCGAGGAGAACAAAATAGAGGCCAAAATCGGCGAGAACTGAAAAGGCCTTGCCCTTCATACACCCCCCGTCGGGCCCGCGCGGGGGCGCCCTCGTGCGAGGGCGCCCCCGGCAGGTGAAATCCTAAAACACTGCGTCAGGATCGTAGTACTTCTTCACGTTGTCGGCGTTCACGAGGATCGTCCCCGTGATGACGTTCTTTTCTTTCGGAGGGGTCTTCTTGGTGAGATAATCCATGAGGATGTTCACGGCTTTCTGCGTGATCTCCCACGAGTTGTTGATGACGGTGGACTTGTACACGCCGCCCTTCAGGATCTCGGCATAGGCTTCCTTCTGGCCGTCGATCCCGCAGATCATGACCTTGTCCATCCCCGCGTTTTCCAGCGCCGCCTGCGCGCCGAGAGCCATCGAGTCATTGGCGCAGTACACGAGGTCGATCTTGTCCCCGTACGCTGCAATGGCCTCTTCCATCTTCTGCATCCCGAGGGCCTGGTTGTAGGAGGCCTTGTACGTCCCGAGAATGGTGTACTTGTCCTTGTTGGCGCCCTTGTCGAGGATGGAGAGCATGCCGTTTCCGCGCCCGATGGAGGCGGAATCTCCCGGGTCACCGATGAGCAGGACGATGTTCCCGCCGTTCGGAAGGAGCTTCTTGGTGATGTATTCGCCCTGCAGCTCACCGGCTCTCCACTGGTCGATGCCGACGTACGCGAGATAATCGCCGTAGAGATTGCGGTCGATGGCCACCACGGGGATGCCCATCGCCTTTGCTTTCTTGATGACAGGCATCGTGCCATACTCGGTTGTGGAGTTGACGATGAGTCCCTTCACGCCCTGCACCATGAGGCTTTCGATGTCCGCGATCTGCTTCGAGATATCTTCTTCGGCGTTCAGCACGATGATTTCAGCCCCGCGCTTCGCCGCGGTTTCCTTTGCGGCCTTTTCCATGGCGAGGTAATAAGGGTTGTTCATCGAAACGTGCGAGAAGCCGATGAGGATCTTGCCCTGCGCCCCCGCGAGAACCGCGACAAGCGCCAGAGCGACCACTGCCAGCAGTATTTTTCTTTTCATTGCCAGGACTCCTTTCCTGATTGGTTCTGAGACCAGATGACCATTTTTGATCTCTCATCTCATAGGCGCCACCTCCTCGTTTCCGATGTGGTGATCAACCTTTGCGTTTTCGGCGGACTTTCCCGCGCGGAAAACGCCCGCACCCTTTCAGGCAA
>JBEKVA010000332.1:0-4830 GCA_049514475.1 Spirochaetia bacterium | reverse complement strand
GCCCTGATATCGGCGCCGCGATCCAGCAGGTGCGTTGCAAAAGAATGGCGGAACGTGTGCGGGGTGACCCTCTTGCCGAGGTTCGCCCGGGAAAGGTATTCGCTGAGAATGAACCTGACCCCGCGGTCGGTGACTCGACCCCCGCGCTGGTTCAGGAAAAGCGCGCGAATGGCATCCGAGGCGGCCTTGGCAGCCACCTTCACGTGGAACCCCCGCAGGGACATGTAGTCGCGGAGCGCCTGCACGGCGGCATCCCCGAGGAACACGTTGCGCTCCTTCGAGCCCTTGCCCATGACCCGTGCCGTGCGATTCTTCAGGTCCACGTCGGAGAGGTTCAGCGCCACGAGCTCCGAAATGCGGCACCCCGTGGAGTACAGCGTTTCCAGGACGGCCCTGTCACGGAGCTTCCAAAAGGAGTCCCCGTCAGAGGACTGCTCGTGGGTGGGCATCTCGATGAGCCGCGCCATCTCATCCTCGAAGAGGAACGAGGGCAGCCGCTTCTCCGTCCTCAGACTGCGGATCTCCGCGAAGGGATTGACGGGGACCTGGTTCCGCCGCTCCAAGTAGCGGTACCACCCGCGCACCCCAGAGACCATCCGGTTCACCGAGCGGGCGGAAAGGCCTTCGTGTGTCAGCCAGCTCACAAAGCCGCGCGCCTCGGCAATTCCTGCCTGCTCCGCGCTCACCCCGCGTTCCGTGAGGAACTGGTGGTACTTCTCGAGGTCTTTGCCATAGGACTCGAGGGTGTGCGGAGAGAGGTTGCGCACCGCGCTGAGGTACGTCAGGTAGTCCTCACGCACCCAGGTCTCCTTCACCCGACTTTCCCTCGGCCCCCGTCGGGGTGTCATCGGGTACTGGCACCTCTTCCGGCAGCTCCTTGGTGTGCAGGTAGTCGCAGGCAGGGTTGATGCACGACTTGTACGTCCCCCGCTGCCGGTCCTCCTTCTCCACCAGGAACCAGCCGCACTGCGGGCACTTGGAATCGATGGGCTTGAAGTAGGTCACGAAGTCGCACGCGGGATAATTGGTGCAGCCGTAGAACTCACGGCCCCGTCCGCGCTTGCGCTTGCGCGCCACGATCTGTCCGCCGCAGTCGGGACGCGGGCAGGGGGCCAGGGGGACCGGCTTTGTGTTCTTGCACTCGGGAAAACCGGTGCAGGCAAGGAAGAACCCGTAGCGGCCCAGCTTCTTCACCATGGGCCTGCCGCAGATCTCGCAGATCACGTCGGTCTTCTCGTCCATGACGCCCTTGACCGACTCCAGGGACTGCTCCACGGAGTCGACGAGTCCCTGGAAGGGCCCGTAGAAATCGCGGATCATCGTCTGCCAGTCTGTGGTGCCCTCCTCCACCTGGTCGAGGCGCAGCTCCATGGCCGCGGTGAAGTTCGGGTCCAGCAGCTCGGGAAACGACTTGCTCAGCATGTCGTTGATGATCTTTCCCAGGATCGTGGGGATGAGCTGCCGCGATTTCCTCACGATGTAGTAGCGGTCAAGCAGCACCGAGATGATGGGGGCATAGGTGGAGGGCCTGCCGATCCCCTTCTCCTCGAGCGTCTTGACGATGGTGGCATCCGTGTAGCGCGGGGGCCCCATGGTGAAATGCTGCTCGGGGTGGAACTTGTGCCGTTCCACCACTTCCCCGACCGTCAGCGCAGGCAGCGCCTTGGTCTGCTCCTTGGAGGCAAGAAGGGAGAGCGCCTTCTGGAAGCCCTTCTCCACGACGCGGGTGCTGGATGCGCGGAAGGTGTAGACCCCCGCGGAAAAGTCGGCGGTGGTCGTGCTCGCCTTCGACGGGCTCATCTGCGAGGACACGAAGCGCTCCCAGATGATCGAGTAGAGGCGGAACTCCTCCGAGGTCAGGTGCTTCTTCAGCTCGGCGGGAGTGCGCGTGACGTACGTCGGGCGGATGGCCTCGTGGGCATCCTGTGCTCCCTTCCCCTGGGCGTACGTGTTGGGGGCCTCCGGCAGCTCCGTCGGATACTCCTTGGCGATGAAATCCCGCGCCTCCTGCAGCGCGCTCTCCGCTATGCGGGTGGAGTCCGTGCGCATGTAGGTGATGAGCCCCAGCCGCTGGGAGCCGATATTCACTCCCTCGTAGAGGCCCTGGGCGATCTGCATGGTCTTTCTGGCCGTGAACCCGAACCTGTTCGCCGCGGTCTGCTGCAGCGTGGAGGTGGTAAACGGAGCGCGGGGCCGGGAGATCTTTTCAGTCACCCTCAGGTCAGCCACCGTGAAGGCGGCGTCCTGGAGCGCCTCGACGCACTCCAGCGTGGCTTTTTCCGTCGTGAGCCCGGGCTTTTCCCCTTTGATCGCCACCAGTTGGGCCAGGAATGCGCTCTTTCCTTTGGAGAGCTCGACGTCGAGGCTCCAGTATTCCTCCGGCAGGAACGCCTCGATCTCGGCTTCACGCTCGCAGATCAGCCGCAGGGCCACCGACTGCACGCGGCCTGCCGAGAGCCCGTTCTTCACCTTCTTCCACAACAGGGGGGAGAGAGAATACCCCACGATCCTGTCCAGCACGCGGCGCGCCTTCTGCGCGTTCACCTTCGTCATGTCGATGACCCCCGGGTGCGCAACCGCTTCGCGGATGGCCTTGGGTGTGATCTCGTTGAAGGTGATGCGGCGGATGTCGCCCTCTTTTTTCCCGTTCTGCAGGGCATTGCGAAGGTGAAACGAGATCGCCTCCCCTTCGCGGTCATTATCAGAGGCAAGCAGGATGATGTCGGCCTTTTTCGCTTTCTGCTTCAGGTCCTTCAGGATTTTCGCTTTGCCGCGAACCGTGATGTACTCCGGCTCGAAGGTGTCCGCCACGTCGATTGCCAGCCGGGACTTGGGCAGGTCGATGAGGTGCCCCATGGAGGCTGCAACAGTGTAGCCCTTGCCCAGGTACTTCTCGATGGTCTTACCTTTGGCGGGTGACTCCACGATGAGCAGGATCTGCTTCTTCACGCGCGGGGCGCGTGGCGCCGCCTCACCGGCGGTCTTCCGCGCGCTCCTTTTCACCGCGCCCTTGCGGGGCGCCTTTTTCGCCGCGTGGGCACCGTGCTCACCGCTGCCATTCATGCTCATGTCTTCCGCCGCGGTATCCCGCGGCTCGTTTACTTCCATGATTCTCTCCAGACTATTTCCCCGCCCTCCAGGGCGCAGCTTCCTTCTGTTTCCTCACCCAGCAATCTCGCTAATCGCCCGCCTTCCGGCAACCCGGGCGAAAATGCCCTTTCCGCCGATAACCGGGGGCTGGGACCCCTGTCCTGCATGATATCGGCCGCGCCGCTGATGACGGGAGCCCCTGCCTCGGCCAGGTCCCGGGTTCCTGCCCCCGCGCTGCCGGAAACCCCCGCGGCGTGCACGTACAGGTCCCGCCCCTCGCTGAGGGCGAACTCGGCCGTTATCAGCGCCCCGGAACGCTGCGGGGCCTGGACCACCACCACTGATCGACAGAGCCCGCTGATGAGCCTGTTCCTCTGGGGAAAATGATAGCGCAGGGGCGGCACGCCGGGGGGATACTCACTGAGGATCCCCCCGCCGTTGTTCGCGATGGCCGCGGCGGTCTCGCGGCTGGAGGACGGGTAGATGTCATCTATCCCGTTGCCCAGAACGGCGAGCGAGTACCCCCCCGCGGCGGTGCACCCGTCGTGAGCCTCCCTGTCGATGCCCCGCGCGAGCCCGGAAACGACGCCGGAGCCCTCCCGTGCCAGCTCGAACCCGAGCTGGAAGGCAGCCGTGCGCGCGGCGCCGGTAGGAAAACGCGTTCCGACGACCCCGACAAGGTCACGGCTGGTGTCAGGAAGCGATCCGCGGAGGAAAATCGTAACCGGGGGATCGTAGATGGTGCGCAGCTGCGGCGGGTACGTCGAATCAGAGTAGAAGATGCTGCGTATCCCGCTCCGGGTCAAGAGCACCTCGGTTTCCCGTGCCTGGCGGAGGATCTGCTCAGGCATCCACTCCCGGGTCGTCATGCGGCGGCCCAGGAGCTCTGAAATCCTGGCCAGCGGAAGGGAGAACAGCTTCGACGGCAGCCCGAGCATGGTGATAAGGATAAGCTTTTCCCGGGGATGGAGGAACTCGACGTGCGAAAGCCCCAGCAGACAGAGCCGTTCATGTGCATTCATATCAATGATACATGGCCGGATCAGGCCTGTAGCTTTCACGAGCCTGCCTCCGGGGGGCCGTCGTGGCTGGCGCCGCTGTCAGGAAGCCCGATAGCAGAGGAGGGGTGCTCCCCGCAGGCCCCGCGGGGATGGAACTCCGCGTGGGTTCTTTTCAGGACCTCCTGGCTCACGTGCGTATAGATCTGGGTGGTCCCGATGTCAGCGTGGCCCAGCAGCTCCTGCACGGAGCGCAGGTCTGCCCCGTTCTGCAGGAGGTGCGTTGCAAAGGAGTGACGGAGGGTGTGCACCTTCCCTTCCAGGCCGGCGCTGAGTGCCAGGCGCTTGAAGATCCTCCACACCGTCTTGCGGGAAAGCTTCTTGCCTCCTCGACCAAGGAAAAGTGTGTCTACGGGAGCGCGCCCGGCAAGAACGGGTCGGACGGTGGAGAGATACTTCTCCAACTCCTCCTTTGCCCGTTTCCCCATGGGGACCATGCGCTCGCGCGAGCCCTTTCCCATGACGCGTACTGCCGCCTCGGGGAGGGACACGCGCGTCACGGTGAGCCCGACGGCTTCCGACACGCGAAGACCGCATGAGTAGATCAGCTCGAAGAGCGCCCGATCGCGGACGCCCAGCGGCCTGCCAGGGTCGCACGCGTCGAGGAGCTTGTCGATCTCTTCCGCCGCCAGGTAGCGCGGGATGCGCATGTTCACCCGCTGGGGGTCCATGAGTCGGGCCG
>JBEKVA010000331.1:0-4832 GCA_049514475.1 Spirochaetia bacterium | reverse complement strand
GATCAGCGGTACTAACGCGCACGGAATCATCGATGTGGTGGACGAATATCTTCCCAACCCCGATCTGGCCAGTGCAAGCCGCCAGCTGGAATGCGGACACGATGTCGTTCACCTCGGCGTCCTCAACGATCAGCTCGATGCGGGCTTTCGTGATGAGGGCCACCTTGTAGATCTTGCCGCGGATCTGCTGCTCGATCCCCTTTTCGACTCCATGGCCCTCGATTTCGGAGATCATCAGCCCCGGGTGGCCCACCCGTTCCAGCGCCGCATACACGTCATTCACCTTGGCCGGTCTCACAATCGCCTCGATTCTCTTCATACCGCCAGCACTCCTTTCTCCCCCGTGCGGATCCGCATGGCGTCCCGCGCGTCCATGACGAAGATCTTCCCGTCTCCCACCTGCCCTGTGAAAAGCGCCTCCCGCATGATGTTCATGACGCTGGACACGTCCCAATCGTTGACGACGATGTCCACGCGGAGCTTCGGCACGAAGGTGATGCGGTCACTCGTCAGCTTCGGCACGTCGTCGCCGCCTTTTGCCTCGTCGTCGCCTTCCCCACCGGCCTTGCCACGCTGGCGGCCGAACCCTCTGATCTTCGTCACCGTCATCCCCAGGACGAGCTCCTCGTCCTTCAGGACCTCCACCAGGACATTGAGGGACTCGGGGCGGATCATCGCGGAGACCATCTTCATGCTGTACGACTTGCGCATGCTCGTGATCCCCACGTAGGCAATGGACACGATCAGCCAGCCGCCGGCAATGACGAACATGATGTATGCCTCGTTCTTCGCGTCAGCGTTGCCAATGGCATAGAGGTAGACGATCGCGATCAGCATCACGACGTTTGCCAGCAGCCCGAGCCCCGGGATGATGTCATGCAGGAGCACGTTGTGATCGGGTCTCTTCCTGAAGGCCACCATGGTCCACACGCAGGTCAGGCCGTAGAGAACGAAGGTGCCCAGGTTGGATGCGAGGGCGATGCCCGTCAGCCCCACGACGGACCGCACCCCGATTGCTCCTATGACCGAGCTCACGATTATCAGCGCGATGAGCGCCACGTGCGGGATGGCGAACTTGCGGTGGATGAAGCCCATCATGGAGGGCAGCTCCCGGTCCGCCGCCATGCCGCCGGTGATCCGCATCGCCGTGTTCATGCAGCTCAGCGTGGTGCCGATGATCGCGATTGCCACCGTGACCGCCATGGAGATCATCAGGCCGAAGCCGATCCCGTGCAGCAGGTTGTTCCCGATGAGGATGGCGAGGTCGCCGATGGGGGCCCCCGAGGCAGCAGCCGCATCCATGCCCGCGATGGTCTTCCCGTCGACCAGCCCCGTCAGCTTCTCGCTGATCATGGCGCCGGCGGCGAAGTATTCGATGAGGTACGCCAGCAATCCCTGGATGACCAGGGAGATGATGATGGCCTTGGGGATCGTGGACTTCGGGTTTTTCGTCTCAGCGGAGAGCGAGGTGGAGCTCTCGAATCCGACGAGGATCAGGATGGCGAGGGTCGACTGGACCAGCACCCCGTTCAGCGTGTGAGGCTTGATCACGTCCCAGGCGCCGCTGAAGGCCCACGTCGTCGCCCCCTGCGGATTGTGGATGCGGTAATAGATGGCCAGCGCGCTGAAGACGACCAGCGTGCCCCACTGGATCACATTGATGACGATCGAGGTGAGTGTCGAACCGCTCACACCGCGGTAGGCAATAAAGCCCGCGACGATCGCGAAAACGACCCCGATCAGCGTCAGCTCGAGAACGGAAAGGCTCTTCCCGGAGAACTGGTTGTAGATGTAGGCAATCAAGTTTGCCATGAACGCGATCATGACGCCCGGGTAGACCCAGTAGAAAAGGTGGGCCGCCCAGCCGGTGCCGAGCTTTGCCATGCGCGCCATCGAGCTCGGCGCGCTGCGCTTGGCCCCGCTGCGGTCCAGGAACGCCTTCTCAGCGAAGTAGGTGACGCTGGCGAAGCCCGCTTCGGGATAGAGCTTCGCAAGCTGGGAGTAGGAGATGGCGGTGAGGAATGCAAGCGCCAGCGCGATGATGATGCCCGCCCAGATGTCGGTTGCCACAGAGGCGCCGCTGGGCGCCGTGGCCGCCGCCTGGAGCTGGTAGGTGATCCACAGGAACGCCCCCGGCGCGATGAGCGCCATGGCGTTCATGCTTGCCCCCATCAAGCCAAGCTTCGGCTTCACCAGAGAGGTGCCCAGAGTGTTATCAGCCATGAGATGAACCTCCTTCGGTTCTCAAGATCCAACGAGCGCCCGCGTATCCTTGTCCTGGATTCTACGAGAGGAGAGAAGGCAATATGTGTGCCAACTTCTTTGCCTTCGTTATTCTGGCGCTTTTAGGCTGATTTTCAGCTGGAATGGATTTCTTGGAAGAAAAGCTTATCCTACAATTATGTAGGAAAGGCCCGATCATTGTACGCTGCTGTAGCTTTTCAGCGCTTCATGCGTCGATACGCAGCCGTTCAATGCCGCGCGCCCGCTCCTTGCGGATGCGGCGGACCAGGATGTGCAGGATGCCGAGAAGCACCATCGTGAGCTGACCGATCCTCAGGATGATCGTGTACACGAAGCTCCTGGTCGAACCAATGCCCAGGATGGTGAAGATGAAAAGATGCGTCGCCTCCATGCCGCCCAGGTTGCCGGGCAGGATGGAGATGACGTGCTGGATCAGGACGCTGGCGTAGATCACGAAGCTGTGCGGCAGGCTGTGATGACCCAGGACCCCGAGAATGTAGAAGGTCTGAAAAACCTCGATGACAGCGATGACGATTCCGGTGAGCATGGCCAGCACGAAGGTCTTTTTTCTCCTGATGATGGCATGCAGGTCCGTGGCGAACTCGCCGACCATGCGGACGACGGTGTCCGCCAGCCGCGGGCTGAGCCGCCGCAGGGGCCGCGCCAGCCGCGCGGAGAACCCCGCGATGAAGGTCCTGCTGGTAAACAGCTTTGCCATGAGAAAGATGAAGAAGGAGAAAAAGACCGCCAGGAGAGTGCCGCAGACGATGATGAGCGTGATGCTCGGTCGGGCCAGGATGATCAAAAGGGCGAACCCCGCCGTGATGCAGGGCAGCTTGGTCACCAGCTCGATGTACTTGTCCAGCGCGATGGTGGCATAGAGCCTTTTGCCGCTCATGCCCTCGGTCTTGTACACGCCCGCCCGCACCGGCTCCCCGACGAACAGCAATGACGGTGTCAGGTAGGTCAGCGCAAATCCGCTCGTGCGGGCCCAGAATGTCTTCCACAGGCCCCGGGCAATCCCCGCCTCCCTGAGGATCAGGTCCCACTGAAAGGCGTGAAGGACAAGGATTGCCACCTGGAACAGGAGCACGCCGCCGACCACCTGCAGCGTAACGAGGGAGAAATACTCCTAGAGACGATGGAAATCGAGCACGTGCCAGAAGAGCAGTGCCAGGAGGCCGAGCACCGCGATCTCGATGGCAATGCGAACTGGCTTGTTGACGGGCAGCTTCATACGCTCGTTCTCATCGCACGGGCCTGATGCGGCACTCCGTTCCATACAATTCTATGCGAACTGAGACCCTTGCACCATATCCTCCCGGGTGAGCGCGTGCGCGACGCCCTTTTGGGCGCCGACGGCCCCGGCGGATTTCGTGCCGTCCTGCCAGGGAGCGCGTACACGTCATGTACACGGGTACGCGGCGCGGTATATCTTTTCTGCGCGGGAGCGGCCCTGGTCCATCGATGCCGCACGCGGGGGAGTGTGATGAGACACGCGGTGATCCTTGCCGGGGGAACCGGAACGCGCCTGTGGCCCATGAGCAGGAGCGCGGCGCCAAAGCAGCTCATACCCTTCATCCGGGGCAGGAGCCTCCTCTCCCTCTCCTTCGAGAGGCTGGGCGGTCTTGTCGGCGGGCAGGAGCGCTGGGTCTGCGCGGGGGAGTCACACAGGCAGGCCATCGCCGCGGCGCTTCCCGGGCTCTCTGCCGTGCGCTTCCTTGGCGAGCCGTCAGGCAGGGACACGCTGAACGCCCTTGCCTACGCCGCGGCCGTCATCGCGAAGGTCGACCCCGGGGCGGTCATGGGGGTGTTCACCGCAGACCACCTCATTTCTCCCACCGACGAGTTTCAGAGGATCGTGTCCCTGGGCTACCAGGCGGCGGAGTCCGCCGGCCAGGTACTGGTCACCTTCGGCATCACCCCCACCGAGGCGGCCACGGGCTACGGGTACCTGCGGCTGGGACCGGCCTTCGGTGCCGGCGCGCGCATCGTGGCCGAGTTCAAGGAGAAGCCCGACACGGCAACGGCCGCGCAGTGGGTCGCACAGGGCCCCGGGCATTTCCTGTGGAACAGCGGCATGTTCGTGTGGAAGGCGGACACGTTCCTGGACTGCGTGCGCAGATATGCACCGTCAACGTATGACGGCGTGTCGGCCATCGCGGCGGAGTGGGGCACGCCCCGGTTCGCCGATGTCCTGGCCGCGGTCTATCCCACCCTGCCAAAGATCAGCGTCGACTTCGCTGTCATGGAAAAAGCCTCGAAGGATCCCGCGGTGCGGGTGGCCGCCGTCCCGATGAGCCTCTCCTGGCGGGACATCGGCTCCTGGCCGTCATTCGCGGAGACCTGCCCCCGGGACGAGAAGGGCAACTCCATCGCGGCGGAGAAATGCCTGCTGGTGGACACCGCGGGCACGCTGGTGGCCTCAAGCGATCCCGGGCACCTGGTGGCGGCGCTGGGATGCGAGGACCTTTTAATCGTGCATACCCCCGAGGCGACGCTGGTGTGCCGCCGCGACAGGGCAGAGGACGTGAAGAAGCTCCAGGCTCTCGCCGCCGGGAAGTTCGGCGGCGGTTACGTGTAGGTGC
>JBEKVA010000330.1:0-4883 GCA_049514475.1 Spirochaetia bacterium | reverse complement strand
TCCTTCCTGAACACGTCCGCCAGGCCGCGGAAGGCATACCAGTCGATCGATTTCTGCCAGCCTGTCTCCTCGAAGAGGCGCTGGTAGTAGGGCGGGTTATGTCCTGTCATCACGTAGGGGTCCGTGGCGAACCCCTGCACCAGGATGCCGGTCTCGTCGTACACGCCGAAGCTCATGGGGCCTTCCATCACGCGCCGGCCCTTGCCCCGCAGCCACGCGGCGGCGGCGGCGAACAGCGCAGTGGCGGTTTCCGTGTCGTCCTCGCATTCGAAGAAGCCGACGAACCCCTTGCCGTCCTGGAAATAGGTGTCGTAGCGCTGGTTGACCTGCGCCGAGATGCGTCCCACGGGATGCGTGCCGCGATAGGCCAGGAACAGCGCGACCTCACCGTGCTCGAAGAAGACCCCCTTGGCGGGATCGATGAACTGCAGCTGGTCGCCAATGAGGGGGGGGACCCAGTGCGGGTCATCGCGGTAGAACTGCCAGGCCATCTTCACGAACACCGACCTCTCGCGCGGCGTGTCTGCGCGGCGGATCTCGATGGGGAGCATTGGTTCTCCTTGTTCGCCGGCAGTCCAGCCGCGAAACCGCGGCGCGGGGGTGCCGCGGCGTTTGATAGTAGAGTAAAGGCGCAGGTCGGCGGCATTGTCAAGAATGACAGGCTGGGGGTGCCATCCGCTCCCGGCGGGTTTACCATCCGTGCCCGCGGGTCTGCGTGTGTGTACCGTGTACTTGACAATCGCGGCCGGCGCGCTACGATGTCAGAACCTAACATTAAACCAACCGGGACGGCAGATTGCTTTTCAGATACGGCGCAACTGATAACGGAACCATCGTCAAGAAGGCCCACATTTACACACAGGAGGAGCACGGGATCGATCCTCATCTCGTGGACCCGGATGCCATGTGGGTGCTGCGCGGCCTGCGCAAGGAGGGGTTCGCCGCCTACGTGGTCGGCGGCGCGGTCCGCGACATGATCGTCGGACGCACCCCCAACGATTTCGACGTGGCCACCGACGCACACCCGCAGCAGATAAAGAGGGTCTTCCGCTCGGCGCGGATCATCGGGCGCAGGTTCCGCATCGTGCACGTCTACTGCGGGCGGGAGAAGTACATCGAGGTGACCACGTTCCGTTCCCGCGGCGCCCTTGGCACCTCGGAGCACAGCGCGCATCCCGAGCAAAACAACTTCTTCGGCACCATGGAAGAGGACGCCGAGCGGCGGGACTTCACCATCAACGCGCTGTACTACAACCCCATCGACAAGCTGGTCATCGACTACGTCGGCGGAGTGCCTGACCTGCGTCAGCGCCGGCTGAAGACCCTGGGCGCCGCGGAGACCTCTTTCGCCGAGGACCCGGTGCGGATGATCCGCGCGGTGAAGTACGCCAGCCTCGTGGGCTTCCCCATGCCCCCTGCCATGGCGGGCTTCATTCGCAAGATGCGCGAATCCCTCCTGGCCTGCTCTCGGGAGCGGGTGACGGAGGAGGTGTACAAGATCCTGGCCTCCGGCGCGGCGACCGGCATCATGGACCTGGCGCACAGGCTCCGCCTGTTCGAGGTGATTTTTCCGGCTCTTGCCGAGGACCTGCGCCTGAGCAGGAAGAAGTTCGCCGATCATCCCTTTGCGGTGCGGCTGCGGGAGCTTGATGAGCGGGCATTGCAGGGAAAGAGGCTGGACAGGAATGACATGTTCGGCTTTCTTTTCAGGGACCTGGTGCTGGGACGAAAGGACCTGGTGGAGGGCGATGAGCCCGTGGTGCCCATCCTGCAGTTCCTCAGGTCCGTGTCAGAACCGCTGTTTCCCTCGAAAAAGGACCTGGCCTTTGCCGTGGATGCCCTGCTCAGGGAGGCACGACCCCACGACCGCTTCCCGCCGGCCGGCCACCCCCGTCCGCGTGAAGCCGCGCACCCTGCGCGAAGGGCAGGGGCCCCCGAGGAGGGAGGAGCGGCGGAAGCGGGTGGCCGGCGGAGACGGCGTCGGCGAGGCCGCGGCCGGCGCCGCGGGGGCACCCCGGGGGCTGGTCCGACTCCCGCATAGAGCCGCGCGGTTCCTACTTCCCGCCGGCGATCCTCTTCAACAGCGCATCGGCCTTTTCCCCGTACGTCGCCTTGTCGGCATCCTTCGCGAAGTTGAGGTACTTCGCGGCGTCCTTGAGGTTTCCGGCCGCGAACGCATTCACCCCGAGAGCATAGTTGATAATGCCGGCATTTGCGCCAAGCTGGAACGCCTTCAGGTAATTGTCCTCGGCCTTGGAGTATTCCTTGCGGCCGTAGGAAAGAAGGCCGAGATAGTACCACGCGGTCTTGCTGCCGGGATCCAGCTCCAGGGATTTCGTGAAGGACTGCTCCGCCTTGGCCAAATCTCCCGCACCGTACTGGTCGATGCCGTCCTTCAGCCAGTCGCTGGCAGTCTTCAGTGACAGGATGTAGCTCTCGAAGTCGTGCTGCAGCTTCGGCGCGGCGACCCAGGTGAATGAGCGTTTGCGCGCGCGCTGCGAGTTGTCCTCCAGGGATGCCTTGGGGTCAAGCGCGCCGACGGCGTCCCAGAAAACCCTGCCGTAGCTCCTGTCATCGGCGTTCAGCAGGAACTGCACCAGGCCCCACGACTGAGGGTCAAAGACGTCCATCTGTGACTGGGCCTTGTCGCGGGTCGTCGTGAGCAGGTCGGGGATGGAGATGAGCTTCGCCGGGGTCTCCCCGCGGATGATGGCCTTCAGCCCGTCAAGCCAGGCGAGATTCGGCCGGGCGGTGAATGTGCCCGCCTTGGGGTCCCAGGAGGCTGCGTCCAGGTACGTGGCCACTCCTTCGCGCATCCAGATAGGCGGGTTCTCGATGAAGGCCTTGATGAACTGGATGCTGCCCTGGTGCAGGAGGGAAGCGGTGAACGCCTTGTCCTCCTTGGGGAAGCAGAGCAGCTCCGATTTCTCGGGATCGGACCAGGCGACGAATACGAAATCAGTGCGCTTCTGGGAGAGGACCTTCGTCAGGTACCCGTTGAAGCTGTCGATGTCGCTGAACAGCCTGACGCGGAGCTTCGCGGGCAGAAGTGAAAGGTCGAAATGGAACATGTCATTATAGAGGGAAAGGGCGGCCTCCATCTTGCGGGAGACCTCGTCCGCCTGGGCCTGGCTCGTCTCGGCGGTGACAAGGTAATGGCTCGTCTCGGCGGTGTAGGTCGAAGGCTGCTGCGCAAATGCCAGAAGGGATACGCTGAGAAAGAGGGCAATCACGAGGGTTTTCCGCATACGGCCTCCTCCCTGCGATCATAGTCGTGCCCCCCAGCGCTGTCAAACGCTTTTTGGTCGCCGCCGAAGGCGGATGTGTCGTCGACCGTCTCTCACGTCGTCGGAGGGTTCGGCGGCCGCGGCTTTCTCGCCCTGCTGTACTCAGGCCTGACCACCGTCTTCTCCACGATCTCCTCGTCCCTCTTGCGCAGCCCCGGGCCGCCCTTGAGGAGGATCTTTACCGACTCGAAAAAGATGTGCGGGTAGTTACGTTTGATCTCCACGCCAGGCACCGGGATGATGTGCTTGCCCTGCTCGGCGCGGATTTTCAGCGCCCGGCTGATCTCCTCAGCCGTGGCCACCTCTGTGATGTTGATCACCCGGTGGATGGGCAGCAGGCCGAGGGTGGAGGCGATGCGCTGGATCATCTTGCGCGAGGTGCCGATGATGAGCACGCGGTTGTAGGTCTGCTCTGACAGCGCCCGGCGCACCTCCTCGATCTGGTCGGGGTTGGCGAAGACGGCCGTCTTGATGGCGCTGAGGATCCCCTTCTCCCTTTTCGCCGACCGTCCCGCGATGATCTTCTGGCCCCTGATGAGAAGACCGTCGTCGATGATCAGGTCAATGCGGAAGCGGCGGGCAACCTGGCGGGCCTTGAAGCTCTTTCCCGTGCCGCTCTTGCCCACCAGCGCAAAGATGCGCGGCTTGCGGACAAGGCACGGGAAGAGTCGGCGGAAAGGGGTGAGAGCTTTCATCAGCGGGTGCCCGGTCCTCGCTCAGAAGATATACCGGGCACGTCCCCAATTGATAGCGGATCAGGCAGAAAGCGGCGCCGGCCTCAGCAGGCGCAGCAGGCGCAGGTACCCTTTTTCTTCCCTCTGCCACCGGCGGTTCAACGCACTGGCATAGATTCCAATGACGAAGCTTGCCAGCCGGCCGCGCAGCAGGCGCGCCAGCACGGGCCACGGCGCGTAGAAGCGCGTGTGTGCCTCGATCTGTAGCCGCTGCAGCTCCCACGGGGTGAAGCCGCGCGGGATGAACTTCACGTGGTGGGCATCGAATGTTGCCCAGTCGTTGTCGATGATCCTTCCTTCCGCCTTCATTTTGATGTAGAAGTCGGAGCCGGGAAGGGGTGTGAGGATCATGAACTGCGCCGACTCGATCTTCTCCTTCAGGGCGAAGTCGATGGTGGCGCGGGCAGACTCTACTGTGTCGGTGTCGAAGCCGAATACGAACATGCCGTGGACGTTGATGCGCCGCGCACGGATCTCGCGGATGGCGTGGCGGATCTCCTCCACCGTCTGGTTCTTCTTCATCTCTTTCAGCGCCTGGGGGTCCACCGACTCGAAGCCGACGAACACAGTGGAGCAGCCGGCTTCCGCCATGAGGTCGAGCATCTCGGGGTCCCGCGCCACGTCGGAGCGCACCTGGGTGGACCACTGGAAGCCAAGGCGCAGCCTGATCATCTCGCGGAGCAGTTCCTTTGTTTTTTTCGGGTTGGCGGCGAAGTTGTCGTCGTAGAAGAAGATCATGCTCTCCTTCGAGTCGTACTGCGCCATCTCGGCCACCACGCTCTGCGTGGAGCGGTGGCGGTAGTGCTTGCCGAACATGCCGGTGACCGAGCAGAAGGTGCAGTTGAAGGGGCACCCGCGGGAG
>JBEKVA010000329.1:0-4910 GCA_049514475.1 Spirochaetia bacterium | reverse complement strand
ACGAAAGGGGAAACAACAGCTCCTGCAGGACCGGGGGTCGCGCCATCAGCCGCTCGAAGATGATCCGCTCGTGCGCCGCATGCTGGTCGATCATCAGCAGCCGACCGGGGAGCTCGAATACCAGGAACACGCCGAAGACCTGCCCCAGGTAATGGATGCCATCGTCGGCGGGGGCCGGCGGCGTCTCCGGGGAAAAGCGCGCGGGGAGGGAGAACTCGCGCGCCGGCCGCCACGTCGATGCCGGCCCCGGGCGCCCGATGGAAAACCCCGCAAGCTCCGCGGGTGCCGCGGACACGGCCGCCGGGTGAGAGGCCGCTGCGGCACCGCCTGCCCCCGGTGCCACCAGCATGCGCGCCGCGGCAACGACCGCCTTGTGCACGTCGGGGAGATTTCTGAAGCGCACCTCTTTCTTTGCAGGGTGGATATTGAAGTCGATGAGCCCGGGATCGATCTCCACGAAGACGAAGGCCACCGGGTGCCACCCACCGGGCATGTAGCCCGCGTACCCGTACTCGGCCGCCTGCATGAGGGAGAACTCCGTTACCCTGCGACGGTTGACGAAGACCTGCACCAGCTTCCTGTCGCGCCTGCGCACCTCCGCGTCTCCCGCTACAACGGTGACGCGAAACCCCTCACCTTCTTCGTGCGATTCCGCCAGAAGGGCCGGCTCCACCAGCTGGCTCCATGCCTGGCCTGTCCGCTCCCTTTGGCCTGCCGGCAGCAGGGAAAGCTTCAGATCGTTGTCGGTGAAGAGGCGAAACGCGATGTCGGGATGCGCCGCTGCCCTGTCCACGAAGATGCCGCGGCAGAGCCCTGACTCCGCGCTCACGCTCCTGAGAAACTTCTTGCGCGCCGGATAGTTGAAGAAAAGCTCGGAGACGTCGACGATCGTCCCCTTGCGGCCCTGGCAGGCCTCCAGCGCCCGCTTCTGCCCGCCGACCACTTCAAGCCTGTGCGCGGGCTCATCGGTTCCCTGGGAGCTCACCACGACCAGCCGGCTGCACACGGCGATGCTGGACAAAGCCTCTCCCCGGAAACCGAGGCTTGTCACGCGCAGCAGGTCGTCCTCGGACTCGATCTTCGAGGTGGCATGCGGCTGCCAGCACACCTCGAGGTCGTCCCGGCCCATGCCCGCCCCGTCATCCACCACGCGCACGCGGGAAAGCCCGCCTGCCTCCAGGTGCACGTCGATGGCGCGTGCGCCGGCGTCGATGGCATTGTCGAGCAGCTCCCGCACAATGGAAAACGGCCGGTCGATGACCTCCCCGGCCGCAATCTTACGGGAAACCTCGTCCCGAAGGATGTGGATCCTCCGGGACGCAGGGGTCATGACGGCCATCCTCCTACAGGTGCACCGTCGTTATGATGGACAGCGAGGTATCCACCTGGGGCAGAAGCGATCCCGCCGGATAATAGACGGTGCCGTCGGGATTCCTGTGCGCCGTGGTGGTGTACAGCAGCGATATGTCGATGGTTTCCGCAATCGGATAGTTGATTCTCGCTGCGACGAGCGTGTTCGCGTCGAAGAGATTCAGCCCTGCGCCGACCCCATGCTGCATGATCGTGGGCATGAAGTTCGTGCGCACGTAAGAGATGGATCCCCAGATGTTGACCACGGGGATCACGCCCTTGTTCAGCGTGAATGTCGCGGCAAACTGGTCGTTGGCGAATGTGAAGCCCGAGGAGTCGGTGGTCCACGGCCAGAAGTAGCTGAGGTCGAAAGAGAACAGCTTGTTCACGACCAGGCCGCCCTCGCCGAAGATGCCGAGGGTCTGGGTATTCGTCGGGTTGGTGAGAGAGTTCATGAGCTGTGAAATGAAGTAGTTGCGCTGCCGCTCGTAGTTCGAGTTGTAGATCTCGGGGAGGAAGCCCCCGGTATAGTCCCTGAACTCCAGTCTCCACGTGAAGTCACGCGTGACCAGGTTTCCGAAGAACCCTGCCGACGCACCCCAGTTCCTGACGGGGAGAGACTGGCTGGGATCGTAGATCGCCTTCAGGTACAGGCCCTGGGGAATGCCCGCGTACGGGGCGGCCGGCTGACTGCGGAAGTACGGAAGCAGCGCAGAACCGTCGACGAACATCACAAGGCTGAAGAAGTCACTCTCGACGAACGGCAGGTCGAGGTCCATACCGGGGTTGAAGAAGATGGGGTCACCGACCGCTGAGGGGCCACCCGAGCTGGTGGGCCAATCCTTGCCCGGGTCCCAGTCCACGAGGGTAGAGAACCCGAGGGCCATCTTGAAGCTGGGGATGGGCCGCACGAAGAGCCTGCCGCCGAAGATGTCGGGAACGGCGGCATCGTTGACCATGGCCTCGAAGCCCCAGCTGTCGAGGTCCCCGCCGACATTCACGCCGACGCGGCGCACCGCGGGGAAATCGGCGTCGTTGGCGAAGTTGCGCATGATCAGGCCGTGCCCTATGGTGATGTCCTGCAGGTTTCCCACCTTCAGGTAGAAGGGGTCCCTCTGGCGCCCGTATTCGATGTACTTGATCTTCAGGAGCAGGTCGCGGAACAGGTCGGAGACGATCCGGCCGGGATCCGATCCCTGGTCGGTTCCGAAGCTCCACTCGTTGTTGCCCAGCGGGTGGTAGTAGTCGTTGGAATTGAACATGTCCCCCTGGTAGATGATGGGCAGGTAGAGGGCCGTCTTCAGCTTGCCCATGGTGAATGTCGGCTCCAGGCTCACCAAGGCGTAAGTCTGGCCGCCGATGGTGACCGACCCGATCTCCAGGCCCAGGATGTCGCGCAGCGCCGTCATGATGTTGTCCAGCGCGGAATTGGTCTTGGGCGCCGGCGGGGTGGTCTCAGGAGAGGGGGTGCTGGTGCCCGGGGTGGTCCCCTGCGTTTCCTGCCATGCCTTGTTGATGGCCATGGTCTCGTTCACGTCCAGCTTGATGAACTTCATCTCGTCCATCAGGCCCTGGAAAACGTCCTGCGGGATCTGCACGACCTGGAATGTCGCGGCCGCCGCATCCGCGGAGAAGCCCTGCGCGACGTCCAGCGCCTCACCGGCGGAGTTCTGGATCCACCCCGTCCCTTCCAGGGTTGACAGCTTGTCCACCGTCCCCTCGAGGGATTCGATCACCACGTCTGAACCACGGACACCGCAGACCGCCGACTGGGTCTTGATCTGGTACTGGTCCTTGCCGGAAGCCTTGCCGGCAACGGTGCGGATCTTGCCGACCGCCATGGTGAAAAGGTCCTGGCCGCCCTTTTCCGTTCGCAGCTTGTCGAGACGGAAATTGGTGCTCTGGGCGACCTTCACGATGGTGCCCGTGTGGGTCATTTTCAGCTCTGCCAGGTCCCCCTTGCCCGTGATGACGGTCCACCCGGGCTTCAGCTCGTCTCCGAACTGGGGATTGGGCACCGAGGCGCCCTTCTCATCCTTGACGTCGAATATCCCGCTGTTGTTCTCGAAATATTCGAGGGTCACCGAGATGGCGGCCGGCTTTGCGGTTGCCGGTTTCGATTGCGCGAAAAGCATGCCGGGCAGCACGAGGAGGACTGCCAGGGCAAGGGCCAGTGTAACTCTTATCCTCATTATGTCCTCCATTGCCTTAGAAGAGCGCGACCTTGGTCAGAAGCCCGGAGGTGACGGTCCAGTGATTCGTTTGTGGGGGCACCGGGTTCTCCAGATAGACGATGTTGTAGTAGAACGAGATGACCGCGGGCCCTGTTCGGAAGTTCACCATGGCGTTGATCGCGGCATCCTGGGCGGAGACGAGGTCGCTGAAGTAGGCGATTGCCTTCTTGTCGTAGCTGAAATTAAAGGAAATACCGGGAACCAGCCCCTCGCCGAGGGTCAGGATGCCGGCAAGATGAGGATACTTGAGAAGGGGATCCGTCTCGGTGGTCACGAAGGGACCGTCGAGGGTCAGGGTGAAAACGAGAAGGTCATTCAGCACCGAGGTGCCGAGGCTCGCCAGCCATCCGAAGGTCGAGCCTGACCCGCCCGCCTGCAGGATGTTATACTGCTGGTCCCTGAGAAGGTCGTAGGTGGGCCCGAAGTAGTCGGGCGTGAAGCCCTGTCCCAGAAGGCGGAGCTGGGCCCCGTAGGTGATGACGTTGATGATCCTGCCGCCGGCACCGATCATGTAGCCCCAGCTCTGCATCTGGAGTGTCGCCACGTCGGTGAATGCGACGAGGGAGAAGACGTCCTTCGTGAAGACCAGCGGAACGCGGACGTCCGCGCCGAAGGCGGAGACGGGGGACGGGGACCCGACCGACCCCGTGCCGAAGTACGGCTGCGTGTCCACGACGCCGGTGAGCCCGACTTCGAGCCTGTTCCAGATGGGGATGTCCGTGCCGGCGAGCGGCCGCGCGTACGCCCTGCCGCCCATCACGTCCAGGGCGGCGACGTTGCCCATCACCGTTTCCACCCCGAGATACGGGAAGGAGAACAGGCTGCCGTCGAGGTCGGCAATCAGGCCGAAGTGGCGGGAGGTAGGCAGGAACAGGGTGTTCGCATAGTCACCCATGATGAAGCCGTCTCCCAGGGTGGCATCGGTGAAGGACCCGAGCTTCGCGTACAGCGGATCACCCTTCACCCCGTAGCGCACGTAGGCGATCTTGGGGAGATAGATCTCGAAGAAGTTCTGCAGGCTCGTCGGGACCCAGTCCTGCTGGCGGACAACGAAAGTGTTCCCGCTGCCGGCAAATCGATAGTTGAGGGTGATGTCGAGACCGATCCCGAACTTTCCATAGGAGAAATCAGGCGTAAGGGAAAGAGACTGGTAGGTCGTGGTGGGAGTTCCGTTGTAACTGTCAGGCTCCGCGAAGGTCTGCACCCCGAGGCCGAGGCTCATTCCAAACTTGAAGGTATCCGCGGCCGGTGCCGCCGGGGCTGCTGGAGCCGCCGGGGTATCATCGGCAAAGACCGCTCCCGTCCCGAGGCTGAACAGGACCAGAA
>JBEKVA010000328.1:0-4919 GCA_049514475.1 Spirochaetia bacterium | reverse complement strand
GGCAACACGCGTGCTCTTCCACACCCTGGAGGAACGCAGGGCGCGGCGCGGCACGCAGCGGTTCGCCACGCTGGAAGAGATCGAGGACGACGAGGGTCTGTTCGACGAGGCGGCGCGAAAGATCGGAGCTGAAGACCAGCAGGAGACCGCGGCAGCGCTCCGCCGCCAGCTCATCGACATCCACGGACGCACGGTGGGACGCTTCCGCTCCTTTTCCAGCGTCCGCGATTTCGCCGAGCGCTGCATCGCCCTCATCACCTGGGTCCACGACGAGAGCACCGCGCGGGACCACCCGTTTTTCACGGCGTTCGCCGAATCATTCATCGCCTCCCTGGACACCATCCGCCGCTCGCTGATGGCGGAGAAGTCCTTCAACGATACGGCCAGCTACTTCCTGCTCCTCCGCCGCTACCTGCAGACGCGGCACCTCCCCTTCCCGGGTACCCCCCTGCATGAGCTGCAGGTGCTCGGCCCCCTGGAGACACGCTCTCTCAGGTTCCAGCGGGTGTTCGTCCTGGATGCCAACGAGGGTGCGCTTCCCGAGGGAGGCGCGGAGAGCACGCTCCTGCCGCTATCCGTACGCGGCTCCCTGGGGCTTTCCACCTACCGCGACAGGGAGGACATCTCCGCCTACCACTTCGCCGTGCTTACCGCCGGCGCGCGGGAGCTTCACCTGTTCTCCGTGCAGAACGGGGAGAAGGAGCGCTCGCGCTTCGCAGAGCAGCTCCTGTGGCAGCGACAGAAGGAGGCGGGCGCACGGGAGGAGGCATCGCTGGTCGGCTCCATCAGCTACCGCGTCTCCCTTTCCTCCCGGCCGCCGGCACCCGTGGCGAAAACCGCGGAAATGGCCGCGTGGCTGCGGCTGCGCGAGTACAGCGCCACGGTGATAGATACCTACCTGCGCTGCCCCCTGAAGTTCTACTACAAGGTGGTGCTCCGCCTGGGCGAACGGGAGGAAACCGCGGGGGGCATCGAGCCCGCCGACATCGGCATCTTCGTGCACGACATCCTCTTCCGCTATTTCGCCGTGCGCACGGGAAGGCCGCTCAGCGGCGCGGATGCGGATCCCGCGGCAATGGAGGCACTGGTAGTGGAGGTCTTTGCCGAGAGGTTCGGGGCCGCAGAATCCGGTGCCAACCGGCTGCTCCTGAACCAGGTCAGGCGGCACCTGCGCGATTTCGTGCAGCGCTACCTCGGGCCCCTCGTCCGTGAGCACCGCGTGACCGTCCTGGACCTCGAGAAGACCCTGGTGACCAGCCGCAACGGGTTTGCCCTGAGAGGGCGCCTGGATGCCGCGCAGGAGCGGGACGGGGTGAGCGTGCTCATCGACTACAAGAGCTCCGCGCACCGTGCCAATTACGCCATCGCGATGAAGAAGCTCATCGTGGAGGACCGCTCGAGCTGGTCTGCCGCCATACCGACACTGCAGCTTCCGCTCTACGTCCTCCTGCGCGCCGCGGAGACGGGAGCGGCCCCCACCGACATCAGCGCGATGTTCCTCCTCCTGGGCCGCACGGCGATGGACCAGGGCATCGAGGTGCCGCTGTTCGACGACCCGGCGAAAGCCGCGGAAGGGTGGCCAAAGCTGGAGGCCGTGATTGACGGCCTGCTGCAGGAGATCGTCTCCCCCGACATTCCCTTTTCCCCGGCGCAGGACCTGAAATCCGCCTGCACGTACTGCGAGTTCGCGGCCATCTGCGGCACCGCCTGGTTGGCGCACCGATAAGCTTCCGAAAAACAAATCCAACGCTGAGCTGCCGGTGTATTAATTTATGCCTATGGACGCAGGCACGAAAACACGGGAAGCGCCGTCCCCGCGCGGGGCGGGAAGCGACGAAGAGAGCATGCGCGAGCTCGCGCAGGGGAAAGCCGAGGCGCTGCAGCCCTTGTTTGCGCGCTACGCACCCCTTGTCTTTCACATCGCCTCCCAGAGCCTCGGGGCTTCCGCTGCCGAGGATATCGTGCAGGAAGTCTTTCTCTCGGTGTGGCGCAAGGCTGACACCTTCGATCCGCGCAAGGGCTCCTTCCGCCCGTGGCTGCTGCAGATTGCCCACTACCGGGTGCTGAACGAGCTGCGTGCCCGCAGCCGCAGGCCGCCGATCCATCTCGATGCCGACCCCGATGTGCTGGAGAGCATTCCCGACACGGACGGCGAGCCCATGGAAGCGGCCTGGCAGACGTATCGGCAGGAGGCGGTGCGCGCCGCCGTGGGCAGGCTGCCCCCCGCGCAGCGGCAGGCGCTGAGCCTCGCCTACTTCGAGGATCTCACCCACGACCAGGTAGCCGCCGCGCTGAACCTGCCCCTGGGCACCGTGAAGACGCGGATCCGCTCCGCGATGCAGAAGCTGCGCTTCCTGCTGACGCCCCTGGGGGTGGCGGCAGTTGCCATCGCCCTCCTGGTCGGCTTCGGTGCGCGATGGAGCGCGCAGCGCATCCTCGCTGACCGCACCGACCGCGCGCTGGCCTTGGTCACAGCCAGCGACATCACCACGGTGCACGTGCCCGCGGCGCCTGGGGCGCCTTCTGCCACGCACGCGGCCTACCGCGGACGGACCGGCACGCCCCTGGCGGTCATCGCGCTGCACTATTTCCCGCAGGCGCCCGCCGGTCGGACATACCAGGCGTGGGTGCGAACGGGAGCAAGGTGGACCTCGATGGGCACCGCGGCCGTGGGGGCCGACGGGTACTTTGTTCTTGTCGGAGAAGGGGTTGCCTACAGGCAGATTCCCGATGCCATAGAGGTCACGGTGGAGCCGCCGGGCGGAAGCCGCGAGCCCTCGGGCCCGCCGGTTATCTTCTGGCAGGGGAAGTGAGCCGGGGCAGCCCCCGCCTGCTTCCGCGGCCCTGCCGCGCGCGCCGTGCTTGATCGAACACCCGAGTGCGCATATCTTTGCCGCATGGAAGATAGCCGGCATGGAGAACGGGGCCCGCGGGAAGCTCCCCTGATGGCCGCCGCACAGCGCGCAGCTCCCGCCGGGGGCGCGCCCCGCTACCAGCACGAGATCGCCCTCGAGGTCCGCGACTACGAGTGCGACCTGCAGGGCGTGGTCAACAATGCCGTCTACCTGCACTACCTCGAGCACGCGCGGCACAGCTGGCTCCTGTCATTGGGCCTCGATTTCGTGGCGCTTCACCACCAGGGTACCGACCTCGTGGTGGCGCGCCTGGAGATCGACTATCGCCTGCCGCTGCGCAGCGGGGACCGGTTCGTCGTGCGCTCCCGCATGCACCGCGAGGGCAGGCTGAGACTGGTCTGCCGCCAGGACATCTACCGCAGTGCCGACGAAAAGCCTGTTGCGCAGGCGCTGGTCACCGTCACCGGCGTGCAGGGGGGCCGTCCGCGCATTCCCGCGGAGCTGGAGAGGATCGTCGACAGCCTGCCGGACTGAGGGAGCGGCCACGGAGGCGTCCCGCTTTTGGCCAGCCGCGGGCGCATCCAGTATATTCTCCCGGATGGGTATGAAGAAACACATCGCCCTGGTAGCGCATGACAACTGCAAGAAAGACCTCGTCGAATGGGTGAGCTGGAACAGGGAGTTGCTTCTCAGCCACCAGCTGGTGTGCACCGGGACCACGGGGAGGCTGGTCGCGGAGGCGCTGAGCAGCTCGAAAAAAGATGCGAAGAAGCCGGCATTCGAGATGATCAAGCTCAAGTCGGGGCCCTTCGGAGGGGACCAGCAGCTTGGCGCAATGATCGCTGACGGGAAAATCGATGCCCTCATCTTCTTCTGGGACCCCATGCAGCCCCACCCGCACGACGTGGACGTGAAAGCGCTCCTGCGCATTTCCGTGCTCTACAACATCCCTACCGCGTGCAACAGATCCACCGCCGATTTCCTGATATCCTCTCCCCTGATGGACGAGTCCTATGTTCCCGTCACGCGCGACTACTCGGATTACCTGGGCCGAAAGGTCGATTTCGAATGACCCTTTCCTTCGACGCGCGCGCCGGCGCGCCATGCACATCCATCCGACGGTGTCGGAGCTCGTTCCCACCAGGGCCCTGAGGAGTGATCATGGAAGAGGTCGTCTACCAGGAGATGTCCGCGGAGGAGAACGCCCTCGACTGGCGCATCACCACCCGCGTCATGTCCGACGCGGTGCTGATGAAGACGCTGCAGGAAAGCCAGTCCTCGGGGGAAAAGCACGCCGTGATCGCCATCGTCCATGCCGGCGAGCTCGCCGAGGCGTACGTCAGCCCAGCGGAGGCCGTCAGGAAAAGCTACCCCTTCGCGCCCGTCGGCCAGGCGTTCGATGCCTATACCATCGACAGGGGCGTGTGCCTGCTGATCGTCAGGGACGGCAAGGCGGTCATCTCGATCAACGGCGTCGTCTGACAGGCGCGCGTATCCCGGGTATAGTGGGCCAATGGCGGCAGCAGGAATAAACGGGACTTCACTTGAATATTGGGAGAGCGGCGCGGGGGTCCCGGTCGTCTTCGTGCACGGGAGCCTGGCCGATTACCGGACGTGGCACCGGCAGAAAGGACCCTTCTCGCGGCACCACCGGGCCATCGGGTACAGCCGCCGCTGTCACTTTCCCAATCCAACAACCGATGCGGGAAGCGACTACTCGGCCGCCAGCCACGCCGCTGACCTCGCGGAGCTGATCCGCCGGCTGACGGGGGAGCCGGTGCACATCGTCGCCTCCTCCTTCGGCGGCTACATCGCGCTGTACCTTGCCGTGCATCAGCCCGGGCTGGTCAGGAGCCTTGCCCTCGGCGAGCCGCCGCTGTTTCCCTGGCTCCCGGAGATCCCCGGCGGCGCCCCGCTTCTGGCATCGTTCATGAATGACGCCTGGGAGCCGGCACAGAGGTCCTTCCGGGCCGGCAGGGCGGAAGAAGGCATCAGATACTTCCTGGACGGCGTGCTCGGTCCCGGCGTCTTCGATGACATGAAACCCAGCGCCCGGTCGGGCAT
>JBEKVA010000327.1:0-4926 GCA_049514475.1 Spirochaetia bacterium | reverse complement strand
AGCAGAACAGGGAGCGTCCATGATCAGGCCGGCAGTGTCAACCGCTCCCCCAGGCGCAGGATCTTGAAAGGCAGCGCGCGCCGCCGCGCCTCTGCAGCGAGCTCTTCCGGGTCCCCCGTGTTGAACGCGAACATGTCGTAGTGGTGCGGCACGACGAGGTCGACGCCCGCGCGAACGGCCACGTCCACCGCCTCAACCGCGTTGAGGTTGCCGGCAACGCGCCGCTCGGGTGCCCAGCCGTTGATAGGCAGAAGGGCGATGTTCACCGACAGTGCCCGCAGCCTCTCCTCCATGCCGGCATACCTGCGGGTGTCGCCGCTGTGATAGACCCGCAGGGAGCCGGCCTGCACCACATAGCCGAGATACTTGTCACGGCCCGCCTCGTCGGTCTCCAGGGTGTCATGGGCTGAAGGAAGCGCGTGCAGCTCGAAAGCGCCGATCGTCATCGTGCTCCTGTCGACGAGTCCCGACAGCCGGGCCGCGGGAATGTCGAGCCGGGCCGCGGCAATCTCCCGGACGGCCTCCGGCACCACCAGCCGCAGCCGGGGATTCACGGCCAGCAGGGGACCCACCGTGCCGGGGTAGAGGTGATCGGTGTGTATGTGACTTGCGGTGACGGTATCGATGAAGTCCAGCCGCTCAGGAGCTATGACGCGCTCGCTCACGCGCACGTGGGGCTTGTCGGTGTTCGCGTATTTTTCGGTCAGAGAGTCAGAGAGATAGGGATCCATCAGCAGGAATTGCCCGCGGTGGCACAGGAGGAAGCCGCTCTGCCCCAGCCACCAGAGGTGCAGCGCATCCTCCCGCGCGCGCGCGGACAGCACGTCGGCAAGGAATGCATCATCCTTCAGCCACGCGGTCTTCATTTCGGGATGATTGGATTCGAACCAACGATCTCCTGCTCCCAAAGCAGGCGCCTTAGCCGCTAGGCTACATCCCGTAGCGCCGTACCCGGCGCGAAGGTCGGCAGGCGTTTCGTAAGAAACGCCGGGAGACCGTAGCACGGTACTCCGTGCGAGGGTCGGCACGAACGTACGCCATTCGCCGGCATCGGTCAAGGCGCGCGAGGCGTCACGCCTCCCCGGTGAGCTCCCTCAGGAATCGCGCCTGGTCGGCGCCTTCCTTCAGCACCACGAGCAGCGTGTCGTCACCGCCGACGGTGCCGATAACGTCCGGAATCTTCAGCGTATCGATGCCATAGGCAATCCCCGGGGCGTGACCCAGCTTGGTCTTCACCACGGCGAGATTTCCCGAGAACTGGATGTTGACGATTTCCCTTCGCAGGTCATCCCTGATGAACGGGTCCTGGGCAGCCTCTTTCGGGGGGTCCACCGTGTACACGTATTCCCCGCTGCCGTCAGGCACCCGGGAAACGCTGAGGAACTTCAGGTCCCGGGAGAGCGTGGCCTGCGTCACAATGACCCCTTCCCTCTCCAGGCGCTTCAGGAGCTCCTCCTGGCTGTGGACCTTTTCCGCGTGCAGTATGCCGTGGATGAGACGCCGTCGCGATTCCTGACTCTTCAGATGCGCCCCCCCTGCCGAATGTTTATGAATGCATTGAATCAAAATGCGCAGGTGGCGTTTTTGTCAAGAGGGAAGGCGGCGGGAGGCGCGCGGGCCGGCACCCGTTGGCGCGAGCAGGAGCGCGGCGGCTGACAGGACGCCACCCGGCGGCCTTGACGCGGGAACACGCCCAGGGTACCGTGGAGGCGGTCATGAAGCAGAACAGCCTTCGGCATGTCACGGTCGCGCTCGTCCTTGTAGTCCTCGTACTTCAGGGGAGTACCCCCGTGTGTTTGCCGTAGGCTTTGAACCTGGTCAACAGGAAAGCCCCTTTCGGTGAACACCGAAAGGGGCTTTTTTTTCTGGCGAAGGAGGAGTTACATGCGTTTCAACGGGGCATCTCTCCTGATCGAGCTCCTGAAAAGGCAGGGAATCGAGGTCGTGGCCGGCATCCCCGGCGGCGCGAACCTTCCATTATATGACGCACTAGGCCAGAGCACCCTCCGCCACGTGCTGGTTCGCCACGAGCAGGCGGGGGGGTTCCTGGCCCAGGGAATGGCACGGTCCACGGGGAATGCGGCGGTCTGCTTCGCAACATCCGGTCCGGGCGCCGTCAACCTTCTGACGGCCATTGCCGACGCGAAGCTCGATTCGGTGCCCATCGTGGCCGTCACGGGGCAGGTCGCCTCCGCGCTGATCGGCACCGACGCATTCCAGGAGGTCGACACCTACGGAATGAGCATTCCCGTCACGAAGCACAACTTCCTCGTCCGGGCAGTCGGTGAGCTCCTCGAGATCGTCCCCGAAGCCTTCCGCGTAGCCCTGTCGGGACGGCAGGGCCCGGTGCTGATCGATCTGCCCAAGGACGTGCAGCAGGCGGAGATCGATGTCGATGCCCTCCCCGCGCCCGGCGTCCCCGACGCCGCCCCCGAGGCGGACGGGGCGGCGCTGGCCTCCATGGCGCGCATGATAGCCGCGGCGGAGCGCCCCCTCCTGTACATCGGGGGCGGGGTGGTCGCCTCGCGGGCGGAGGAGGAGGTGCGCGCCCTCGCCCGCGCCTGCGGCATTCCAGTGGTGTGCACGCTCATGGGCCTGGGCGTCATGGAGCCTGAGGACCCGCGCAGCCTCGGCATGCTGGGGATGCACGGAAGCAGGGCGACCAACTTCGCCGTGGATCGGGCAGACCTGCTCATCGCGCTGGGCGTTCGCTTCGACGACCGCGCAACGGGCTCCGTTGCCACCTTCGCGCCGAATGCCCGGGTGATCCACATGGATATCGACGATGCGGAAATCGGGAAAATCCGCGTTCCTGATATCCATTGTCGATGCGACCTTCGCGCCGCCCTGCGCAGGCTGAATCGGCTCGCCGCGCCGGCCGCTCGTCCCGCCTGGAACGCCGAGGTGGCCGACCTCCGCGAGCGCTACCCACTGCCGGTTCCCCAGGAGCCATCGCACCCCTGCGGCCTTGTGCGAAGCATGGCGGCAGGGGCCCCGCCGGGGGCCATCCTCACCGCCGACGTCGGCCAGCACCAGATGTGGGCCGCGCAGTGGTGGCCAACGCGCGCATCGCGCACCTTCCTCACCTCCGGCGGCCTGGGCACAATGGGATTCGCGGTGCCGGCAGCAATGGGCGCGGCGCTGGCGCACCCGCAGTCCGCGGTCCTCGTCATCACCGGCGACGGCTCGATGCTCATGAACATCCAGGAGCTGGCCACCGTCGCTGAAAACGATCTCGACGTGCGGATCTGCGTGTTCAACAACGGGCATCTCGGGCTGGTGCGCCAGCAGCAGGAGCTGTTCTACGGGAAACGCTACGTGGCATCGAAGTTCATCGCGCGCCCGGATTTCGCCGCAATCGCCCGGGGGTTCGGCATCCGGGGATGCACGCTGGATGCCCGGGGCGGGCCCGCGGAGCTTACCCGCCTCCTTGCCGAGCGGGGGCCGGTCCTCATCGACATCGAGGTGGCCGAGTCCGAGAACGTCTACCCAATGGTTCCCCCGGGAAAGAGCAACATCGAGGCCATCTGGACGCAGGGAGGATTGGCATGAACGGGCTGCCGAACACCATCGTGAAGCTGAAGGTGAAAAATCATCCCGGCGCCATGTCCCACATTACGGGACTTTTTTCCCGGCGCGGTTTCAACCTCGAGGGGATCCTGTGCGCCCCGGTGAATGACGGGCGGGAAAGTGCAATGTACCTGCTGGTGAGAAACGACGAGACCCTCGAGCAGATCGTGAAGCAGCTGCGCAAGCTCTACGATGTCACATGGGTGGCCGTTCAGGACGATCTGGACCATACCGTGTTCAACCGGCTCGAGCAGCTCCTGGGAGATGCCCCCCTCTCCCCGCCGTGACCGGTGCAACCCGCGGAGCCCTATCGGCGAAGGTGCTTTTCCAGGACTTCCATCAGTCCGGCCATGGTGTAGGGCTTTGAGATGCTCGCGTTGAACCCGTAGTCCTGCGGGCGGGCGACAATCGGGTCTCCCGCGTACCCGCTGGACACGAACAGCGGCAGTGTCTTGTCCAGGGCCCTGATCTTCTCGGCAACTTCCTTTCCCCCCATCCCGCCGGGGATTGTGAGGTCCAGGATCATCGCAACGAAGGGCCGGCCGTTCTTCGTCTCCTCGATGAAGCAGTCCAGCGTATCCCGTCCATTCTCCTTGCTGACGACGGTATATCCGAAGGAACCAAGCATCTTTGCAATCAGCCTCCGCACCGGCTCATCGTCGTCCATGACGAGTATCCGACCGGTCCCCGTGTGCCCGCTGGGGGCCTTTTCCGGGATCTCGGGACCCGGCTCTTCGCACGCCGGGAGATGAACGTGGAACGTCGTTCCCTTGCCCAGCGCTGACTGGACGCTGATGGCCCCCTCGTGGCGATTCACGATGGAATAGGAGATTGCCAGGCCGAGCCCGTGCCCCTGCGTTTTCGTCGTGAAGAACGGGTCGAACACCCGCGGCAGCATCTCCTCTGACATCCCGATACCATGGTCCCTGACGGAAAGATGGACGTAACGGCCGGGCTGCAGGGTCGGACTTTCCCTTTCCGCCAGCATCGCGTTGTCCGCGGAGACCTCTATCGTTCCCCCCATGGGCATGGCCTGTAGTGCGTTGATCATCAGGTTCTGGATGACCTGCGCCACCTGGTTCCTGTCGATGTTGCAATGCCAGAGATCGGCAGGCAGGGAAAAGGTGCAGCTCACGTTCGAGCCATGCAGGGAAAACAGGCACGTTTCCCGCACCAGCGCGGAGAGGGAGACCTTCTTGCGGACCGGTGCTCCACCCTTCGAAAAGGTCAGGAGCTGCTGCGTGAGCGCTTTCGCCCGTTCCATGCTTTCCATTGCCTGGGAGAGGTACTCGGATACCACCGTGTCCTTCACCTCGCGTTTTGCCAGGTCGGTGAAGCCGAACACCCCCATCAGGA
>JBEKVA010000326.1:0-4984 GCA_049514475.1 Spirochaetia bacterium | reverse complement strand
GCTTCAGGGCGGCGATATTGATCCCCGGCACCGGCAGGATCGTTCCCAGTCGGTAGATCACGAGGATTCCGATCGTGAACAGGATCCGGTCCCGGAGCTCCTTGACCCTGAAAATATCGACCAGCGGATTTGCCATCACTTGACCTCAGCGGCACCCTTGGAGGCGGCAGGCTTGATGTCCCTGACCTCTCCCCCCTGTGCCAGGATTTTCTCCCGCGCGACGGTGGAGACCCTCAGGCCGTCGATGACGAGCTTTCGGGCCAGCTCCCCGGCGCCCAGGATCTTCACCTCGACGCGCTTCTTCCGCGCAAGCCCGAGGCTGATCAGAGACGCTGCCGTCACCGTTGCCCCGTCGGCGAAGCGGTTCAGGTCGGAGATGTTGACGACCTGGAACACCTTCTTGAAAGGATAATTCGAAAATCCCCGCCGGGCGATCCTGCGGAACAGCGGCATCTGGCCGCCTTCGAACCCGAGGCGCACCCCGCCACCTGCCCGGGCCTTCTGGCCCTTGGTGCCTTTGCCCGCGGTCTTGCCGTGGCCCGATCCCACTCCCCTGCCGAGACGCTTGTTCTTTTTCTGGCCTTTCGGCGCCCGAATATCGAAGCCTTCCATGTCAGCTGATCTCCTCAACGTCGAGCAGGTAGGAGACGGTCTTGACCATTCCCAGAATGGCCGGCGAGGCGGCATGCTCGACCACCGCGTTGAGCTTCCGCAGTCCCAGCGCCTTCACCGTGGCCCGGTGGGCCGGCACGCAGCTGATGGGGCTGCGCACGAGCGTAATCCGCAGTTTCTTCGCACTCATAGTGCTCACCCCCACATATCCTTCAGGGTCTTGCCACGGTTCCCGGCGATCTGCCGCGGGTCCATGAGCGAGTCGAGGCCCTGGAACACCGCTTTCACCGTGTTGATCGCATTCGAAGAACCCAGCGATTTCGAGAGAATGTCCCGCACGCCGGCCGCTTCCATCACCGCGCGCACGGGGCCTCCGGCGATGACACCGGTTCCCGGCGCCGCCGGCTTCAGGAGCACCTGGGCGCTCTTGAACTTGCCGATGACCTGGTGCGGGAGGGTGGTCTTCTTCAGCGGGATGCGCACCATGCTCCTCTTGGCTTTCTCGATGCTCTTGCGAATGGCGTCGGAGACGTCGTTCGCCTTGCCGAAGCCGTAGCCGACCCGGCCCGCCCTGTCACCGACCACGGTGAGCGCGGAGAAGGAGAAACGCCGACCGCCCTTGACGACCTTGGCGACCCTGTTGAGCTTGACGAGCTTTTCAAGGAACTCGCCATGGTCCCTGTCCCTGTTCTGATCCATTGCCACTTGCGCTCTCCCCCATGCACGGTACCCCGTGCGTTTTTGCCCTTCGCGGTACTCCGCGAAGGTTCCCTTATTAGAGGCTTATGCCGGCCTTGCGAGCGCCGTCCGCAATTGCCTTCACCTTGCCGTGATAGCGGTAGCCGTTCCTGTCGAACACCACCGCCTTGATGTTCTTCGCCTTCAGACGCTCGCCGATGAGCAGGCCCAGCTTCTCCAGGGAGGCCACCTTGTTGCCCATCTGCCGCTGGTCCTTCTCGAGGTTGGAGGCGGCCGCCAGGGTCGCTCCCGCCTCGTCATCGATCACCTGCACGTAGGTGTAGCGTGATGACTTGTACACCGTCAGGCGGGGGCGCTCCGGGGTGCCCTTCACCCTCTTGCGGATGCTCGCCTTCCTCTTCATCCGCTTGCGCGTCTTGTCGATGATCTTCTTCATAGCATTCCCCTACTTGATGCCCGACTTGCCGACCTTGCGGCGCACGTACTCGGCCTCGTATTTGATACCCTTGCCCTTGTACGGCTCCACGGGCCTGAAGGAGCGGATCTCAGAGGCGATCTGCCCGACCGCCTGCCGGTCGGCGCCCTTCACCGTGATCTTGGTGTTGGCCTCGACCGTCATGGTGATGCCCTCGGGGATCGGGTATTCGATCGGGGTCGAATAGCCGAGGCTGAGCACCAGGGACTTGCCCTTGATCTCCGCCTTATAACCCACCCCGGTGATCAGCAGCGTCTTGCCGAACCCCTCGGAGAGCCCGATGAGGGAGTTCTTCAAAAGGTTGCGGTACAGGCCGTGCATGCTCTTGGCCTTGATGCTGTCATCGATGCGCGTGACCACAAGGGAGTCACCTTCCACCTTCACCGAGACCTCGGGAGAGTAGTCCTGGGTGACCTTGCCCTTGGGACCTTCCAGGAGCACGCGGCCGGCCTGGAGGCTGACCTTGACTCCCTTGGGGATTTTTACTGGTAGACGTCCGATTCGCGACACTGCGTTCTCCTTGCTTACCAGATGGTGCAGAGCAGCTCGCCACCGGCTTTCTTTTCCAGGGCCTTGCGGCCCGTGGTGACGCCGAGGGAGGTGGTGACGATAAGCGTCCCGAAGCCGTTGAGCACCCGGGGAAGCGTCTTGTAGCCGGCATACATCCGGCGGCCGGGCGTGGAGATCCTCTTCAGCCCGTGGATCACCGGCTCGTTGGCGCCGTCATACTTCAGGAAGATCCTGATGAGGTTGCGCCCGTCCTGGGTCACTTTCTTGAACGTCTTGATATAGCCTTCGTTCTTCAGGATCTTCGTGATCTCCAGCTTCAGCTTCGAGGTCGGGATGTCGACGCTCTCGAAGCGGGCGCTGCTCGCGTTCCTGATTTTCGTCAGCATATCTGCAACAGGGTCTGACAGACTCATGTCGTGGCTCCCTTACCAGCTGGATTTGGTGACGCCAGGCAGTTTTCCCTGGCTGGCCAGCGAACGGAAGCAGATACGGCACAGCTTGAACTTGCGAATGTAGCCTCTCTGCCGCCCGCAGACCTTGCACCTGTTCGTCCTGCGCGACATGTACTTCTGCTTGCGCTCGGACTTCTCTATCGCCGCTTTTCTTGCCATCGTCCTCTCCGCTCTCCTGGGCTATTTGCGGAACGGCATTCCCAGGCGCGCGAGAAGACTCCTCGCTTCCTGGTCCGTCGTGGCAGTGGTCACCACGGCGATGTTCATGCCGCTCACCCGTTCGATCTTGTCGTAGTCGATCTCGGGGAAAATGATCTGCTCAGTGACCCCGAGGGAATAGTTGCCGTGACCGTCGAAGGCGTTGGGATTGGCGCCCCTGAAGTCCTTGATCCTCGGCATGGCCACGTTGACCAGGCGGTCGAGGAACTCGTACATCACGTTGCCCCGCAGCGTCACCATGGCCCCGACCTCCTGGCCCTGGCGGACCTTGAAGGTGGCGATGGATTTCTTCGCCTTCGTGCGCACCGGCTTGCGCCCCGTGATCTGGCTCATCTCCGCCGTGGCGGAGTCCAGCAGCTTCTTGTTCACGATGGCCTCGCCGAGACCCATGCTCACGATGATCTTCGAGAGCCGGGGGATCTGCATGGAGCTCTTGTAGCTGAACTCTTCCCGCAGGTCCTTCGCGACGGTCTCCAGGTAGAGCGCCTTCAGGCGCGGCTTGTACCCGGGAGGATCGGCAACCGGCTTGGCCTTCGCTTTCGTCTCCCCGGAATCCCCGCCCTTGGACGGTTTCTGGCCCTTCGCGCCCTTTTCGCCCTTCGGCGCCTGCTGGCCCTTGTCGGCCTTCTGGCCCTTGTCGGCCTTTTCAGCCCTCGGGGCCTTTTCCGCCTTCGGTGCCTTTTCAGCAGCCGCGGCGCCCCTCGAGGCGCCCTCGGCGCCGTCTTTCACGGGAGCCTCGTCGGCGCCCCCCGGGTTGGCGCCTCCGGCGCCCTGCTTCTCTTTGCTCACAGGTCCCCTCCGCACTTGCGGCATACCCGCTTTTTTCCGTTCTCTTCCATACGGTATCCAATGCGGGTCGGGCCGCACTTGCCGCAGACGATCATGAGCTTGCCGACAGGAAGGGGCGCTTCCACCGAGGTGATTCCGCCCTTCTGGTTCTGCTTCTTCTGCTTCATGGCCTTTTTCACCATGTTGAGGCCTTCCACCACGGCGCGCATCTTCTCCCGATCTATGCGCACAATGCGGCCGGTCTTTCCCTTTTCGCGGCCGGCAATGACCTTCACGGTGTCATTCTTGCGCAGCTTGATTCTTCCCTGGGTCTCCATTACGCCCGTCCTCCTACAGCACTTCCGGCGCGAGGGACACGATCTTCATGAAATCCTTTTCGCGAAGCTCGCGCGCCACGGGCCCGAAGATGCGCTTGCCCTTCGGATTGTTGTTCACGTCGATGACCACGCAGGCGTTGTCGTCGAAGCGGATGAAGGTGCCGTCGGGCCTGTGGTATTCCTTGCGCGTGCGCACCACCACCGCCTTCTCGATGCCGCCCTTCTTGATGGCGGCGTTCGGCAGCGCGTCCTTCACCGCCACGACGATGATGTCACCGATGCGCGCGTACTTGCGTCGGGTCCCGCCGAGGACTTTGATGCACTGGACCTGCTTCGCGCCGCTGTTGTCAGCGACGTTCAGAAGCGTTTTCATCTGTATCATGGCTGACCCCCGCCTACTTCGCCTTCTCGACGATTTCCAACAGCCGCCACCGCTTCTCCCGGCTCAGCGGCCGCGACTCTACGACACGGACGGTGTCCCCTATGCCGCACTCGTTCTTCTCGTCGTGCGCCTTGATCTTCTTCGTCCGCGTCAGGTACTTCTTGTACAGCCGGTGGAGCTTGCGCTGATGGATCTCGACGACGATCGTCTTCTGCATCTTGTTGCTCACAACGCGGCCCTGGAGGACCTTCTGAACCTTTGCAACTGCTTCTTCCACGTGCCGCTCCTCGGTCACGGTATCCCGTGACATTTCTAGCGCTTCCTGATTCCCAGCTCGAACTCGCGGATGATCGAGACCACCCGGGCCAACTTGCGCCGCGCGGTCCGCTTGGACAGCGGGTTGTCCACGTGGCCAATGATCATGTTCGCGCAGACATCGTTGTACTGCTTCCTCAGCTCCTCGCGCTTGGCGAGCAGCTCGGGATACGTCAATTCCTTGAATGAATCCTTCATGCTCTACTCCGCGCTC
>JBEKVA010000325.1:0-5027 GCA_049514475.1 Spirochaetia bacterium | reverse complement strand
GCGACCCGGCTCTTTCACATCCCGTGGGCGGTCGCGCGTTCCGCCACGATGGTTTCCAGCAGCGCCACGATGTTCGCCAGGGGAACGTCCTTCATGACCTCCTGGGAGGGGGCGATGATGTGTCCGCCGCCCTTGCCCATCAGCCGGATTACCTGCGCCACTTCGGTGCGGACCTGTTCCGGGGTGCCGAAGGGGAGCAGCCTCTGGGTATCGATGCCGCCCCAGAAGGTGAGGTGCGCCCCGTATTCCTTCTTGATGAATGGCAGGTCCATGCAGGGCTGAACGGGCTCCAGCACGTCGAGGCCCGCATCGACAAGCTGGGGGAGGAACGTGGTGATGCACCCGCAGGAGTGCATGGACATGATCCACCCGGCGTTCTTGTAGACGGCGAACAGCCTCTTGTACTGGGGCAGCAGGAGGTCGGTGAAGATCTTTGGCGGCACAAACGGACCGGTCTGCGTGCCCAGGTCGTCTCCCACGTGCCCGGTGTCCAGCTTCAGCTTGATGAAGTTGCGGGCAACCCCGATCTTGTAGTCGGTGATTTTTTCCAGAAGCTCTTCGGCGAGCTTCGGCTCCGTGACGACCGTCTCGAACATCGTCGGGATGCTCAGCATCCCGTAGCAGCGCTCGTACAGGCCGAAGTAACCGGATGCCATGAGGAAATACTCGCCGCCGTACTGGGCAATGTCGCGCTCGTTCCATGCGTAGTTGCCCGGCTGGTCGGGGTTGGGCGGTGTCCATTTGCGGATGCGCTCCGCGAGTGTCGGTGCGGTGACCGCGTCCCACAGCCGGGGGGGCATCCATTTCTCGGCGAACTTCCGCTCCAGCTGGTTTTCAAGCGGGTGGAAGCAGCAGAAGAAGCCGTCTTCCCCGATGCGCACGCCCATGCCCCAGTCGTCGTAGACCACGCGCCCGGGCTCGTCCACCCGGCAGAACCCCTCTTTTTCCAGCTGCGCCATCACGGGACGGTCGTTGCGGTAGAACAGGGGATAGTCCTGCTTGGTGAGGCTGATGATGATGTGGTTTTCCAGGTACTCATCCAGGGTCTGCGACGGGGCGAGCTTCAGCGCCGCGTGCAGCTGCTTGTCCCGCGTGCGGTCAGCCAGGGTTATCTGGCTGGGCAGGTAGTCGATGTGCTCCCGTTTCACCGTGGCATACACTCTCTGTTTTTTCGTCATCTCAGGTGCTCCTTCCCATCGTGGTTTTCTCTGCGCCCGTTTTCTGCTCTCCGCCGCCGAAGGCGAGGTGCAGTATCCGCTCCTTGGTGATCTCCGCGCCGGCAGCCTCTCCCGATATCCTTCCCTGGTACATCACGATCACGCGGTCGCATTCGGCGACCACCTCTTCCAGCTCCGAGGAGACCATGATGATGGCCTTTTTTTCCGTGCTCTTGAGGACCCTCAATATCTTGTAGATTTCCGCCTTTGCCCCGACGTCGATGCCCCGCGTCGGCTCGTCCATGATGAGGATGCGCGGCTTTGTGGAAAGGCTGCGTCCGATGATGACCTTCTGCTGGTTGCCGCCGCTGAGGTTCCTCATACGCTGGGTGACGCCCGTCACCTTGATGGCAAGCCGTGCCACGAACTCGCGGGCAATCGCCAGGGTCTTCCGCGCCTGGACGAAGGTGAGGAAGGTGATCTTCCTGTCGTGGATGACGGCTATGTTGTCCTTGACGTCCATGGTCGCGAACAGCCCCTGGCGGCGACGGTCCTCGGGGATGAAGGCAAAGCCGTTTCGGATGGCCGCCTGGGGACTGCCGAGGTTTATCGCCGTGCCGTCCAGCAGGAGCTCGCCGCTGTCGCGCCGGTACATGGCGAAGAGGGTCTGCATCAGCTCTGTGCGTCCCGCCCCTTGCAGGCCGTAAAACCCCAGAAGCTCGCCGCTGTGCAGGCAGAAGCTCACGTCCCTGAAGTACTTCCCCCGCGAAAGCCCCTTGACTTCCAGCACGACCTCGGGCTGTGCAACTTCACGGGAGTCCCCCGCGGTTATTTCTTTCAGGAGCTCCTTGCCGGCAATGAGGCTGATGATGGCCTTGGGCGTTGTCTCCGCCGCTACGTAGGTGCCCAGGTACCTGCCGTCGCGCAGGACGGAAATCCTGTCGGTGACCTCGAAAACCTCGTCGAGGCGATGGGAGATGAAGATGATCGTCATGCCCCGCTGCTTGAACGCGCGCAGGTTCTCGAAGAGCACCCGCGTCTCCTTGACGGTGAGGGAGGAGGTCGGCTCGTCGAGGATGAGCACCTCGGTGTTCATGTTCACGGCCTTGGCTATCTCCACGATCTGCCGATGCGCAATGGGCAGGCTCCTCACCGGCGCCCTCGTGTCAATGGTCACATTGAAGGAGGCGAGAAGCCGGGAGGCGCGCTTGTGCATCTCCCGCCAGTCCACGCCGCCTCCCGCATGCAGCTCCCGCCCGAGGTAGATGTTCTCCACGACGCTGAGATTCTCGCAGAGCATCAGCTCCTGGTAGACGGTGGACATCCCCAGGGTGAGCGCCGCCTGGGGATCGGTGATGCGGATCGGCGCCCCCTTGAAGATGATCTCCCCCTCGCTCGGGGGGTACCACCCGGAGAGGATCTTCATCAGCGTCGATTTTCCCGCCCCGTTCTCTCCCGCGATGGTGTGGATCTCTCCCTTGCTGATGGAAAAACTGACTTTGTCGAGGGCCTGGACGCCCGGGAAGCTCTTGGAGATTCCCTTGAAGAGAAGGATGTTCTCCACGCCTATTTCCTTCGCGACCACATGTCCAGGGCCACCGCGCCGATGAGGACCGCGCCGATGAGGACCATCTGGACGAACGGCGAGACGCCCATGAGCACCAGCCCGTTGCGCAGGACCCCCAGCAGCAGCACGCCAATCAGCGTGCCCACGATGGTGCCCTCTCCGCCGCTGAGGCTCGCCCCGCCGAGGATAGTCGCCGCAATGACGTCCAGCTCGAGGCCCTGGCCCGCTGTGGACTGCACATTGCCGAGGAAGGCGGAGTTGATGGTCCCACCGAAGGAGGCGAGCAGGCCGAGGATGGCGAATGCGGCAATCTTGACGAACTTCACGTTGATGCCGGAGACGCGCGCCGCCTCGGGGTTGCCGCCCACCGCCCGCATCCGGTAGCCGAGGATGTTCTTCTGATAGATGATGAACCCGAGCACGAGCACGATGAGAAACCCGACCGTCATCGTCGGGATGACGTCGAAGAACCTGCCGCGGCCCAGGAAGATGAAGGTGTCCAGGGCGGGGTCCTTGACGAGCCGCGGGATGAGCGGGACCACCATGCCCTTGTTGATGATCATGGCCGTCCCGCGGGCCATGTTGAGCATGCCCAGCGTGACGATGAGGGCGGGCACTCTCAGCCAGGTCACCAGGAAGCCGTTGACCATGCCGGCGGTGGCGCCGATGGCAAGGCTTGCCAGGATGGAAACCCAGATGGGAACGCCGTGGGTCATCATGACGGACATGGCGACGACGCACATCCCGTACACCGACCCGACGGAAAGGTCGATCTCCCCGGAGACGATCACCATGGTCATGCCCACGGCGAGGATGCCGAGGATGGACACCTGGCGCACGATATTCATCCAGTTGTCCAGGGAAAGAAAAACGGGGGACGCGACGCTGAAAAAAACGACAAGGATCACAAGCCCCGCGGCAATGCCGAGCTCCTTGACCTTGAAAATGGTGGCAAGCGGACCCGCCTTTGCGACTGCCCCGTCCTGCTGCTCGAGGGTGGTGTTGCTCATCGTGCCCCGTCCTTTGCGTTCTGCGGTGGTTCGGAAAGCGGGGACCGGCCGGGCGAAAGTGCGCGGCCGGTCCCCCTCAGTCTAACAGATCAGCGGTCTGCTGTCGCTCAGCCGACGGGCTCGCCGTCCTTGATCTTCTGCAGCCACTCGTCGACGTTCTGCTGGTTCACCTCGACGATGCCCGTGTCGATGACCGTCGGCTTGGTGCCCTTGCTGACGAACTCGTACAGCTGCTTCACCGCTTCGTACCCCTGCTTGTAAGGATTCTGGCCGTACGCTGTCGTGGTCCATCCGGCCTTGATCTGCAGGAGCTTCTCCTCGTACAGGTCGTGACCGCTGGAGTAGATGGGCTTCTGGGAGGCGGAGTTGCCCGCCTTCTTGTTCTCCATCAGGCGGCCCCAGAGGTAATCCGTGCCGCCGAAGCTGATGTGACCGGTGATGTCGGGGTGCGCGATGAAGGAGTTCTCCAGCGCCGCATACGCCGACTGCTCGTCACCTTCCGCATTGATGGTGTCCACGATCTGGATGCCGGGGTACTTGTTCAGGATCGACATGACCCCGTCCTGGCGCTTGCGCGACCAGATGGAGCCGATGGCCACGGAGGAAACGATCACCTTGCCCTTGGGTCCCATCTTGCCCACAACTGACTTCGCGGTGGCGGCGCCGGCGAGGAACAGGTCCTCCCCGACGAATCCGAGCCTGCCGGAATCCGGTGCGTCCACGTTGTTGCAGGTGACGGGGATCCCCGCCTTGAGGGCCTTCTGGATGACCGGCGTCAGGCCCGGGATGTCCAGGACTGCCACGGAGATGCCGTCGACCTTCTTGGTGATGAGGTCTTCGACGACCTTGATCTCAGGCTCGGTTCCCCACTCAGTGGGACCGGTCATGTAGGCATTGACGCCGAACTCTTTCGCCGCAGCATCGACGCCCGCCTTTATGAACTGCGCGAAGGGGATGGTCACGTTCATGTAGATGACGGCGATCTCGATGTCCTTCGGTTTCTTGTTGGTCAGCTTGAAATTGTAGCCGTTCAGGGTCACGGTCTTCGGCGCGGCAAAGCCCAGCGTGCCGAGGAACGCGAGGGCTACCAGAATCGCGAAAAGCTTTTTCATCCTCTCCTCCTTGTCGAGAACAGAACCGGATTGTGAGTTGCCAGAACCTGGCAACACAGGACGACGCGAACAGGCTCAGAGACGCAAGAGTCATGCCAATCCTTCCAGGGACTCGTGGCGCCTCTCCGATGATTCCCTTATTTCATGTAATACAGGCAAATGGCAGGAATGCTGAAATTTC
>JBEKVA010000324.1:0-5057 GCA_049514475.1 Spirochaetia bacterium | reverse complement strand
TATCGACGATCCGCGGGTCATCAGCGGCGCGCAGGCCGAACCTGACCAGCGCAAGGGCATCCGGGCTGACGATCCGCGACGCCTTCTCCTCTCCCTGCCCCGGCGGCCTGTTCTTGATGGCAACAAAGCCCTCCGATGGAGAGGCGGCATCCGAAACCTCGGGGGGCGAGATGCGCACGTAGTAGCCTGCTACGGCGCATTCCTGCGCCAGCTCGGTGCCGCTGACGTACGTCCACCGCTCCAGGCTCTCATTCCATGCATCGGCGGTTTCCCTCAGGTACGCGGCCGCGTCCGGCTCAGCGTTGGATTCGGCGATGTCGGCTGCGGCAACAAGCGCGGCAATCTCCACCGCCAGCGTGAACGGCGAGTAGCCCGGGTCCTCCTCCCAGCGGTCCTGCGCCGTCACCGGGCCGTTTCCCACTATGTAGCCCGCGGCCGACCTCACCATCCTCCAGAGCCACGACGGCGGCTGTGCATCGAGTGCACCTTCCCGCTTCGCCAGGTCGGCAAGGAGGATGGGCAGCGCTGTTTCATCCATCTGCACTCCCGGCCAGTAGGGAGTGCCGTCAAGCCACATGTTCTGCGCCCAGTGCCCGTCGCTTTCCTGCGTCGAGGCCAGGTAGCGCAGCACCTCCAGCGCCATGCCGCGGGCACCCGCCGCCAGCAGCCCTCCTGCCGTTTCCACGAGGTCCCGCGCCCAGATGAGATGGTAGCCGCCCAGGTCGTCATCGCTTTTCGAAGAGCCCCAGGGCATCGAGAGACTCGCTATGAGGCCGCCGGGGAAGCTCTTGTCTTCGTGCGCCTTGATCACCGCGGTGCTCGTACGGTAGAGGGTGTGGGCATTGCCCGCGGGGGGCCGCGGGTCCAGATCGAGCAGCGTGTCCTGCCACTGCTGCCATTCACCGATGTAGCGCGCCTTCACGGCGCTGAAATCCTCGAAGAGGCTCGTGCGGGCCCGGTTTCCTGCCTCCGCCGGGGTCTTTCCGAACCCGAGGGAGAGAACGAGCTCTCCGCCGCGGGCGCCCATCCCGATCTCCCCGGTGAGGGCAATGTTGCCATCCTCCGCGCGCTCCCAGGTCCAGCTCATACGCTTGTTGCCGGCAATGTCCTGCCAGCCGTCCGAGACGCCGACGTACCCCGCAGAGCGCCGCACCCAGGGGGCGCTGCACGCAAGGGCAATGCAGACGCCGTCCCGCTCCGCAAAGAGCATCGGAGTGCCCTTGTAGTCGCCGACCCAGCCGGTGTTGCCCCAGCCCCTGTTTGCGATATGGGGAGCCAGAAGAACGTAGAGCTGAAAATCCTCGAGTGTCCCTGACAGGGGCACGAAGCGGGTGTGCTGCAGCACGACCTCCCGCCCGGGATCGCTCACGATTTCCTTTTCGATGCGGTAGCGGCCCTGCTCGCAGAGGTTCTCCAATCGGTAGCCGGGCACTCCCGGAGCGATGAGAGAGACCTTGTGAAACGTGTTCCGCTTCTCCTCGGAGAAGAAACCGTCGCCGGCGGTGACGAGCATTCCCATGTCACGAATGCACGCCTGGTCGACCCGCGGATAGTAGATTTCGTTGAAGATCCCGTGACTCACGGTGAACCATACGCGGCTTGCCGGGGAAAGGGCGGTGCCAATGCCCTGCTTGGCGCTTGTCGTCCATCGGGGCGCAATTCCCGGCGAGCCCGGAGCGGTCTTTTCCATGGTTCTAAGATACCCTCGGAGCGCCCTGCGGCAAGCCCTGCCTCCTTGACTGCCCTTCTCAAGGCTTTTAGCCTGAGGCCGTGACGCAGATCAGCAGGGCGGCTCGCGCCTGCCCTCCATGAAGTGCCGTCCATGAAGCGACAGTACGAACAGCTGGTGCGCGGAAGCGATTTCTTCGCGGGCCTTCCCCCCGGCCCGATGGAGAAGGTCTGTGCTGCCTATGCGGTCGGGACAGCGGCAGACGGCGGCGTGTTCTTCCGCCAGGAGGATCCCGCGGAGAAGGCCTGGCTCCTGGTACTGGGAAAAGTGAAGATGGCCCAGCTCACCGAGGATGGGCAGCAGGTGACGCTGCGCATCATCGTGGCGGGCCAGATGTTCGGTGGAATGGCGGCGCTGGGGCCCGGCGGTGTCTACCCGGCCTCGGCGCAGGCCCTGGAGGACAGCATCGCGCTGTCATGGAACGGCCGGATGCTCCGGGAGCTCGCGCGCACGGTGCCGGCGCTGGGCATGAAGATTTCCGAGCTGATGTATGGCCATGTCCAGGAGATGCAGACACGGGTTCGCGAGCTTGCAACCGAAAAAGTGGAAAGACGCATTGCGCGCGCCCTGCTGCGCCTGGCATCCCAGGCCGGCCGGAAGGAAAAGGAGGGCATCCTCATCGACCTCCCCCTTTCCCGGCAGGAGATCGCGGAGCTCACGGGCACGACTCTCTATACCGTCAGCCGGGTACTCAGCGAATGGGAGCGCCGCGGCATGATAAGGACCGGCCGTGAACGCGTGCTCATCCGCGACGCGCACGCCCTTGTGGTCGTGGCGGAAGACATCCCCCCGGCTGAAAAAACCTGACGTCCGCTCTTTGCGCTTGCGCAAAGACCGCGCGGCTTCCCCCTCCTACATTGATCCCATGAAGAACGAGACACGGTCCCTCAAGGCGGCAACGATTTCGGAGATCCTCGCCAGGGACCCCGCTGCGGCGAAGGTCTTCATGGGCTTGCACACCCATTGCGTGGGCTGCCTCCTGGCACGCTTCTGCACGCCGATAGAGGTCGCCTCATGGTATCAGATTGAGCTTTCCACGCTTCTCGGTGACCTGGAACGCTCCGCCCTCATCGCAGGGCCGAAAGAGAGCATCGCATGACGTATCTCGGGCGTGTCGTGATTGTCGCGAGCCTGGTCCTGTTGGCGGGTATCCCGGGCGGCACAGCATGGGCCGAATCCCCCGCGCGTGCGCGCGCCTATACGCTGCGGACCGACATGACCCCCACGGGCATGGCATTTTTCAGCGCGGAGGACTCCGACTCCGATCTTCAGAACCCCACCCTCGTAGCCGAGGTCGGTGACACTGTCACGATCACACTCGTCAATGGTGACGGGGCGGTTCACGATGTGGTCATTGAGGAGCTCCACGCTGCCTCGGACACCGTCAAGGGCAAGGGGAATCGTGTGACCCTGACCTTCACCGCTGACAGACCCGGAGTGTTCGCATACTACTGCGACATCCCGGGACACCGTGAGGCGGGCATGGAAGGAAAGCTCGTAGTGAAGGGCAGTGAGGCGGAAGGCACGGCGCTCCAGCCCCCGGCGGCCCATCAGAGCATGTCGATGCCCCAGCCCGCACCAGCCCAGGCCGTCACCGATATCGTGCGCAATCCCGCGGACCTGCCCGGACCCCTGCCGCGACGCGGGCCGGCCCACGTGCGTATCGAGCTTGAGGCGCGGGAGGTGGTAGGCCAGCTTGCTGCCGGCACCACATTCCGTTACTGGACGTTCAACGGCAAAGTGCCGGGCCCGTTCTTCCGCGTCAGGCTCGGGGACACCGTGGAGGTGACGTTCCGCAACGAGGCCTCAAGCAGCATGTCGCACTCGGTGGACTTTCACGCCGTCACGGGACCCGGCGGCGGCGCGGTGATGACCAATACCCCGCCCGGCGGTGAGACGCATTTCAGCTTCCTCGCGCTGCACCCCGGGCTTTTCGTGTACCACTGCGCCACGCCGATGGTTGCCGAGCACATCGCCAACGGCATGTACGGGCTGATCCTGGTGGAGCCCGCCGCGGGGCTGCGCCCCGCCGACAGGGAGTTCTACGTGATGCAGGGGGAGATCTACACCCGGGGCGCATATGGGGATAAGGGCATGCAGGAGCCCGACACGCGGAAGCTTCTCGACGAGAGGCCCGAGTACTTCGTCTTCAACGGGGCCGTCGGAGGTCTCACCGAGACAGCGCCCTTGCGCGCGAAGGTGGGCCAGAGCGTGCGCATCTTCTTCGGGGACGGGGGGCCCAATGCCACCTCTTCGCTTCACCTCATCGGGGAGATCTTCGACCGGCTGTACCAGCTGGGCAGCGTGAGCGCGCCGCCCCTCACCGACGTGCAGACCGCGTCAGTGCCGCCCGGTGGCGCTGCGATAGCGGAGCTCAGCCTGCGGGTCCCCGGCAAGTTCATCCTTGTGGACCATGCACTCTCACGGATGCAGCGCGGTCTCAGCGGGTGGCTGATCGTGGACGGGGCGGCGCGGCCTGACATCTATGACGGAGTGATGCAGCCGGGGAGCGGGCACTAGGCCTGCGGCCAGGCGCAACCGACGGCCGGGCGGAGCCGCCGGCCTTCCAGCCGCCGCTTCGCGCCAGTCCCCTACAGTGAGAAAAACCTGCAGATGTCCTGGTAGACGCTGTCCTTGTTCGGAAGGACGGCGTTCTCCAGGGTGATGCTGGCGGGCACGGGCCCGTTTTTCGCGCCGATCCTCTGTATGGGATGATCGAGCCAGTCCATGTACTTTTCCGCGATGATCGAGGAGATCTCCGAGCCGACGCTTCCCCGCAGGTGACCCTCCTCGAGGATCGCCACCCTGCCCGTTTTTTTAATGGAAGTGGCGATGATCTCTTCATCCAATGGCACGATGGTCCGCGGGTCGATGATCTCCACCTCCAGGCCCTTGTTCTTCTTCAACTCCTCGGCCGCCTTTTCGGCAACCCTCACCATGTAGGAGACGGCAACGATGGTCAGATCGGTGCCCGGGCGCACGATGTTTCCCTTGCCGAGGGGCAGCGTGTACTCCTCTTCCGGCACGGGGAACTTCATCTTGTACAGCTTGCGATTCTCGAAAAAGAGCACCGGCCGGCCCAGGTGGATGCACGTCTTCATGAGCCCCTTCGCGTCATAGCCGTTTGAGGGGGCAACGAGCGTCAGCCCCGGCACCGTCATGAAAAGCGATTCCAGGCACTGGGAATGATGAGGGCCCATCATGTACCCGCCGCCGCCCGGCATCCGTATCACGAGGTTCAGGGCATACTGGTCTCCCGACATGTAGCCGATCTTGGCGGCCTGGTTGGCGATACCGTCGAAGCACACGCTTGCGAAGTCGGAAAACA
>JBEKVA010000323.1:0-5061 GCA_049514475.1 Spirochaetia bacterium | reverse complement strand
ATGTTATACATCACGACGGAGCTGATCTTCAGACCAGCCGCAACGAGCGCGATATTCTGCGCGCCGTACCCCGCGGTGCCGTTTGCCATCTGGAGGAACAGCGCGGGCATCTTCTTCAGGAATGCCGGCGCCTTGGAGTTGTCAACTGCAAAAAGGATCATGAGAGCAGCCTCGGGGATGGCTTCAGGCGTAACCTCCGCGCGCACGTCCTTCGTGCTCACGTTCTTCAGGACGTTGGCCTGCTGGTCATAGAGATACGCCCCCTTCGCGGTGAGCACGTACAGGTTGACGTAGTCGACATCCCCCGAGACGGGAATGGTGGCCCCCGCCTTGGAAGCCGCGCTGACCGCGTCCGTCGTGCCCTTCAAGCCATTGCCCGCCCACACGATCGTCGAGAGGTCCGCGACGGGAATGTCCTTCTTTACGAATGCCCGCGCTGCCGAGCGCACGCGGATGGCATCCAGCACATCCATGCCCAGCTTCGCGGGCGGCTTACTCAGGGTGATATCTTGAGCGAACAGAACCGAGGTCATGAGCGCGAACAGAGGAATGAGGTAAATCCTTTTCATTCAAATCTCCTTGTCGATCTAAGATAAGCAATTTCGCAGCGCTCGTGCTCCCGCCGGAGCCTCCGGCGCTGGTGGAATCTTTGAGAATTTGCAAGACGCATGATGCGGCTCTCCCCGCCGATCGAAAGCGGCTGCCGGTTCAAGCATCCTGGCGTTCTGCCCGTCTCCCCTGTTCATGAATGCATTTTCTTCCGCCATCGCTGCAATCGCAGCGCCTCTCTGCCTGCTCGCGGCATGCACCACGACCGGCATGGCCCATGTCCGGGCAGTGCCGGCCATCCCCGAGCTGGCTTCGATAAGGCGCCTTGGCATTGCGGCATGCACACCCCGGCTCGCCGAGAACGAACACGTGCTGCGCAGAACCGACGGAGGTCTTTTCGACCCGGTGGACCTGGAGGGCGTGTCACACCTCGTTGCCCTGCTGTCACCTTCACCCGACGCTGCGTCCCGATTCTCCGTCACCCCCGCATCACTTGCCGCGAGCTGCCGCAGAATCTGGGTGAAAGAGGTCGGCTCCGCGCACGCCTTCGACGGTGAGACAGGCCCGCGAGGCGACGGCCAGCGTGCAGCAGGCCTTGAGGAGGTGAAGGGTATCGGGGACCCCGGCGTCTGCCTGGACGCATCGCAGGAGGAGATGCGCGCGCTAGCCGCCTGTCACGGAGTGGAGGCGCTCCTGGTGGTGGAGCCGTCAGTTTATGCAGAGGTGGGATACGTCACGGAACAGGAATCCGGCAGTCCCTTCGGCAAGGATATTCCCGTCGGCAGCTTTCTTCTAAGGACAGTCATCTCGTATGCATTCGCGCTCTTCAGCGCCGAGACAGGGAATATCACCACAAGCTTGGAGATGCCAGGTGTAGCTCTCCCCGGGGCAGAGACCTGTCTCTTCGACCTCGGCCCCATGACCTCCCGGCAGCTCCTGTCCTTCATGAATACTGAAGACTACGCAGAATTGTTCGAGCAGGCTCTGCGGGAGGCGCTGAAGCCCTTGCTGCCTCTGTTCGGTGCCGACTGTCGGCCCCGCGATTAATGCCGCCAGCAGCGGCCGCGAATGCCGCCAGCAGCGGCCGCGAATGCCGCCAGCAGTGGCCGCGGCCTCAGCCGTGGTGGACGAGGCCCTTCAGCGTGTCATGCACTCCGGTGCCCGCGGGCTGCGAAACACTCGATGGAGTGCCTGCAACCGATGTCCTCGGCCTCTGCGCGCCGACGTACTCGACCTTCAGCACCACGCTGCGCAGCCGTACCCCGAGGCTCTTCGCAACGCCCGCCCAGCCCGCCGCATGCTCCCCCCTCCAGAGGGCCACGATCCGCCCGAGATTTGCGTCAGAGACTCCCCCCGCCAGGCGCGAGGCCACGGCGAACGCGGCCGCGATGTCCCCCGTACCCAACCGGTCCTTCCGCAGCTGCGCGATGCGCGCGGCATCCGTCCTGAATGCGGTTGCCAGGGAGCGCTCGAGGTCCTTTGCCCCCCGGGGCCTGCTGCCAACGGCGTTCAGGTATTCGACGTCCTTGCTGAGCCGTGCGTCGTACCCTGCCCCTGCCCACAGGGTAACGGCGGACAGGAGCAGGCCGGCTACGATGAAAAGAAGATCCCGCGTGCCACGATTCATGTCGGTGCCCTCCCTCACCAGTATCGGCGGGAGGGGCGCGGCGGTTTATCGGCGGGATCTCCCGCCTGCCGCGCTACGCCCCGGCTGAGAGCCGCGGGCCCGCCGCCTCCCCTACCTCAGCAGCATTGCGTGGGGAAGCGTGCGCAGCCGGAAAGAGAGAAGCAGCTCGTGGAACACCTCCGGCCTGACGCTTACCTCCCCGGTAAAAGGATACTGCAGGGAGAGGATGACCAGCAAACCCAGAAGGGACATGAGCATGATACACGAGGTGATCACCGTGTGAATCAAGGCATGCTTGCTGGAGAACAGCAGCGTGTACCCCACGGTCAGGATCGAGCCCATCATGAGCACCACCCAGAGGATGGCGTGAACCTCATTGCGGCTGTAGATGATGCGAAGCCGCCGCGCGCTGCTCAGCTCGTTCATGCGTTCGAGGAACTGCTGCAGGAACGCCTCCTGGGTCTTGTTCTCGGGTGTGATCAGGTAGCTGAGCGACCACAGCTGCTCGTAGTCGACGATCGTGCGCGGGTCCGGCTGGCCCTTCTCCGCCATGGTGGGCCATTCCTCTTCCGCCACCGAGCGGGTGTAGTTCATCAGGTCCAGGTGCACGCTGCTGCGCGTGTCGAAGGAGAATGCCTGCGCGTCCCGCCACAGCTCGCTGAGAATCGTCGCCTCCCGCGCGGCGTCCTTCTCTGTCTCATCGAAGCGCTGCCAGGCAACCACGATGGTGTAGGCGAGGAGGACCCCGTAGATCAGCCCGAAGACGGCGTAGGTGAACCCCACAAGCTCGTTGCTCGCCTCCAGCACGGGATGGGGCCACAGGCGGCGAACCAGGCGGACGGCCAGCCAGGGAATGACGATGCTGAGCACGAGGATGGAGGCAAAGCTCACGAGGAGCGGCAGGCGGGTGACGGCGTGCATCCAGTTCATTGTGTTCCTACTCCCGGCCCGCAGGCCTCAGCGAAAAGTGCGCACGAGCTTTGACAGAATGCCAAGGTACTGCAGCCCGGTGACGGTCTCCCCGGGGCGGAAGTTAAGTCCGTCCGGCAGATCCATGAGCTCCCACTCCACGACGCCGAGAACGGCGTCGAACTCGGGCGCCGTTGCCGCCACGTCGGGAACGGGGCTTTCCGTATACTTCGCCCGGTAGCGGGTCAGGAGCCCGGGGTTGTGCTCGAGCCGGGCAACGATGCCCCAGAGAAAGAAGCCCACGCTCTTCCTCGGCGCAGGAGCATCAGCCGGCGCGCCCGGCTCCAGCAGCAGCCCCGCGGAAACCAGCACGGGGAGCACGCTCTCGTAGCTCGGCTTCCGCTCGGAGGAGAAGGAGGCGAGCAGGCGCGTCTCCGAAAAGGCCCTCTCGACCATCGCGCGGTTTGTGAGTGGCCGGTCCAGGTCCTGCGGCGGCGGACCCGAGAGCGTGCCTCCCGTCTCCCGCACCGCCTGCGCCAGGGCGACGGCATGGTCGCGATCATTGCCGTACAGCTCGCGGTAGCGCGGATCCAGACCCCGCAGTCCCTCGTCGAGGTCCTGCGCGGCATCGGCGTACCTGCCGGCCTTCAGCAGCACAAGCCCGCGCTCGCAGCGAAGACGGGAGGTCTTCTCGGCCCGCGCAATGCCCGTTTCCAGGATCGCCAGGCGCTTCGTCTCATCCTGCTGCAGGGCCGCGCGCACGATCCACACGCCCTGCACCACGTCGGAGAGCGCCGCGGCGGCTTCAGCGTCCTTGCGCGCGGCCGCAAGGTCCCCGGCCAGCAGGGCCGCCTCGGCCTTCAGGGAGCGCGCGCGAGCCTGGAGGCCGCGGTTCTGCCAGGGACGCGATGAGGCCCCGGCCAGCTCGGCACGCAGCGCGGCCAGCCGCGCAGCGTCCGGCGCGAGCCTCAGGTCGAGCAGCCGCATCTCGTAGGAGTCGAGGGCCGCAATCTCCTCGTCCCCCGCGCTGTGGGCCACGGTATCGGAGGGAAAGCTCTGGCAGGACACCGCCGTGCAGAGGGCGGCGAGAAGCGGAAGAAACGCACGGAGAGGCCGGCGTGGGAGGCTCACCGTCGTCCCCCGCTGATGGCGTACGCGTGGATCTTTCCGTCGATTCCCGCACTGAGCAGCTCCATTCCCCCGTCCTGGTTCAGATCCATCACCTGCGGCCTGCTGAAGCCTTTCAGCGGGAAGCCAGGCAAGGGGCGGAATGAGTCATCGTAGCCGGCGATGAAAGAATCCGCGCCAAAGAGAAGGACATCCTGGCGCCCGTCGCGGCCCAGTGAAGCGCAGAGGATCTGCGCGCGCCTGCCGTCCAGGTCGGGGACCCGCGCCTGCAGCCTGGTGACGCCGTCCAGGCCGATCATGCTGAGGGTGCCGTCCTGGGCCAGGGCGATAAGGACCGATCTGCCGGCGACCTTCATCACCGCGGGTGCCGAGGAGAAAACCCCCGGCAGGGAGACCGGGAACGGCGCCACGGGTCTGCCGGAAGAGTCCCAGAGGTACAGCCTCCCGGCCTGCGTCAGGAAGCAGACGAGGGGGAGCTGCCCGTCGGCCACGATGCGCGGCGAGCCCAGGGAGATGCCTGACGCCTGCACCGGCCAGCCCGGCTCATCGTCACCGGCAAGGTCGGTGAGGTAGATTCGCGCGTCGAAGCTCTTGGGATAGAAGGCCATGCGGCCGCCGCTCACGTCGGGGGCAGAGAGCAGCGGGGCATCCAGCCGGCGCGCCAAAATGTTCCTCGATCCGTCAGGCCCGATCATCACCAGGGTGGAATCCGGCCGGGAAAAAAGTGCGAGCCGTCCCTGCACCATGCGGGGCGGCATGGGGCTGGAGATGCCCGTTGCCACGGGAAACGGCGGCAGGACCTGGAGATTCGCTCCGAAGCGCCACACGGTGCCGCCGGGGGATACGGC
>JBEKVA010000322.1:0-5068 GCA_049514475.1 Spirochaetia bacterium | reverse complement strand
CCGGGTAGTAGGCATACGTGCGCGCGATCCTGCCGCGCAGCTCATCGCGCGCCGCGCTGTAGCTGCAGGCATCGTCGAAGGCGTACACCCCGAGCAGCACCACGGAACGGGCGCCCGGCAGAGTGCCGCGCGGGTCCTCGTAGAGGGCAGGGAAGCCGCCGTTTTTCGCGGGTGAGAGGTAATCTTCGACGACGATGTGCCTCTCGTCGATCCTCTGCGCGACTTCCCGGGCATGCTCCGGGTACGTCCTAGCCGGCGCGAAGCCGACAAGGCTCGCACCCGCTTTCACGGCGTGCTCGCGGATCCGTTCTTCCCTGCCAGGGGCGGCGCCTCTCATGCGGCGCTCCCGCCGTCAGTCCACGTAATAGCCGCCGTTGATATTGACGGTTTCCCCCGTGATGAAGGATGACTCGTCGGATGACAGGAACATCATCAGGTGTGACATGTCCTCGGAGGTGCCCAGCCTCTTCACCGGGATCTTCTCCGCGGCGGCGGCCTTTTTCGCATCGTCCCAGTAGCTCATCAGCTTCGTCATGACGGCGTGGGGGGCAATGGCGTTGCAGGTGATCCCGAAGGGCCCCAGCTGGCGGGCCACCGAGCGCGTGAGGGTGATCACGGCGCCCTTGGTCGCGCCGTACACAAAGACGGTCGAGTTGTCGCCGTTCTTGCCGGTGATCGATGCCACGTTCACGATCCTGCCGTAGTGCTGGGCCTTCATGATCGGGGTGACCTGGCGGATGGCGTACAGAACCCCCTTCAGGTTGATGTCGATGGTCTTGTCGATGATCTCGTTGCTCGTCTCCTCGATCGTCCCGGTGAGCAGCAGCCCCGCGTTGTTGATAAGGATGTCGATGCGACTGTACGTCTTCACGGTCTTCTGGATCATCTCGTCGATCTGCGCACAGGAGGAAACATCACAGAGGAGGGCCATGCCCGGCGCCCGTGATGATGGCAACCTTGCCGGCGAATCTCTGTGCTTTTCTCGCGCTCATCGGTGTCGACCTCCTTCAGCTTTTCATTCCCGGTACAACGATCGCCTTCATGATGCGCTCGTCGTTGATCGCCTGGAACGCCTTTTCAATGTCTTTCAACGCGTACACGCTGGAGCTGTAGGGCTTCACGTTGAGACTTCCGTCGGTGATCCACTGGAGTGTCTGGCGGTTCTGCGCGGGGTTGGATGCATGGACCCCGTGCACCGAAATCTCGCGGTAGTGGACAAGGTTGCTGTCTATGGCGCCCTTGCTCTCCCCGGGGAGGCCGCCGAAAAGGCTGACGCGACCCAGCTTGGCGGCAATGTTCATGGCATCCGACTGCGCCGAGGCTACCGAGCAGGCGACGATGGCGACATCCACGCCCCGCCCGCCTGTCCGCGCACGGGTTTCCGCCACGAGGTCGGCGGACTTGGGGTCGATGAGGATGAGCCGGGGATTGAGCCGTGCTGCGGTTTCCGCCCTGCTCCTGTTGAGCTCGATCATGAAGATCTGCGCGGCGCCGCTCATCGCGGCCAGCTCCGCGTGCATGCAGCCGATGAAGCCCGAGCCGAAGATGGCAACGGATTCACCCGGCTGGATGTGAAGGTGCTGGTGGGAGTTGACGATGCAGGCAACGGGCTCGGCGAGCACTGCCTCCACGTCAGGGAGGTTCCCGGTGATCTTCGTGACGTTCCCCCGCAGGAATGCGGCGGCAGGGAGCTCCATGTATTCGGCAAAGGTGCCGTCGTACTGGAAGCCTATGGTTTCAAGCCGGTCGCACAGGTTGGAATGACCCCCGCGGCAAAGAACGCACTCTCCGCAGCCAATGGCAGGAGCGATCTGGACCCTGTCTCCGATGGCAAAACCGGGCACGTTACGCCCCAGAGAGACGATGGTTCCAACCACCTCGTGGCCAATCACGCGCGGCGGCGTTATCTTGGCACTCCCGAAACGGAAAGTCCGCAGATCGGTCCCGCAGATCGAGGTCGCACCAACGCGGATAACGGCATTGCCGTCCGCCTGGATCGGCTGCGGCATTTCCTGCAAGCTCAACTTTTTGTCAGAACTGTAAACGTACGCCAGCATCATTTTCCCCTTTGTTGTACTGAAGTTCTTTTTTTTAACATCCGACTATACTTTTTCACACGATTTTGATACACTTATTTCATGTTTCACACCCTTGGGGCCTATCTTATTATTCGTAATGTTATAGTTGTAATTCTCACTAAATATGATATTATTATAAAGCAATGATAAAAAATTGTCAATTGGAACACTAAATGGACAGACAACGCGTCCGACTCAGCAAGATTTTTGACACCATCAAGATCAGCAATGCCGCAACAATCCGCGAGCTGGCGACAAAGCTGAGCGTCTCCGAAATGACGATCCGCCGGGACCTGACGGTTCTTGAAAAAGAAAACATGGTAAAGCTCATCCATGGCGGGGCTGTGCTCAACCCCGTCAGTGAGAGCATATCCAGCAGCAAGTATTCCCTCATCGACCAGGGGAGTCACCGAAGGGCGGAAAAGCTGCGCATCGGGCAGAAGGCTGCCACCCTCCTGGAGCCCGGCGACATCATCGGCCTGGACCTGGGAACGACGATGGAATACCTGGCCCGCTCCATTCCCGACAACATGCCCCTCACGGCGCTCTGCTACTCCCTGAACGTGCTGCTGGAGGTCTATCACAAGAACGCATGCAAGCTCATATTCGCCGGCGGGTACTTTCACGAGAACACGCTGATGTTCGAGAGCAAGGAAGGCCTGCTGCTGCTCAGCTCGGTGCGGACAACGAAGGCATTCATGGCCGCCTCGGGGGTGAGCAAGGACCTTGGCATTACAACCCCTGATCATCACGAGATGGAAGCGAAGAGCACGCTGATGAAGAACAGCCTGACGAAGATCCTGCTCGCCGACTCTTCCAAGTTCGGCGCCATCAGCACGACGCATTTCGCCGACATCGCGGATTTCGACATCATCATCTCCGACACCGACATCCCGCCCGACTACGAGCAGCTCATCCGCGAAGCGGGCATAACGCTCTACCTGGTGTAGGTGCGCGGCGAGGGGGGCCCCGCCTCTCTCCCCTCACCCGCAGCGGACCTTCAGCGCTTCCTCGTACATTGCAACAACATTTTTCGGCGGCACGTCCCCCTGCAGGTTGTGCGTGGGCGAGAATATGTAGCCGCCCTTCGGGCACATGATGCCGGTGATCCGCCTCACCTCGGCGCGCACCTCCGCGGGGGTGGCGTTCGGCAGGAACTTTTGCGTGTCCATTCCCCCCCAGAAGACCAGGTCGGCGCCGAACTCTCTCTTCAGGCCCGCGGGCTCCATGGCATCGGCACAATGCTGGAAGGGATGGAGGACCTGCACCCCCGTGTCAATGATGTCAGGGATGAGGGGGCGGACATTGCCGCAGGAATGCAGCGCAATGCGAGCATCGGTCAGCTTCCTGACGCTGTCGAAAAACTCGCGGTGGTAAGGCTTCAGCAGTTCCCGGTATGTCTCCGGCGACATCAGCGGGCTGAGCTGGCCGGCGAGGTCATCGGAGATCCTCACGATGGAGAGATACCGCCCGACCTTCTTCAGGAACTGCTCCACCCGCCTGATCTGGAGGTCGGTGACGATGCGGAGAAGCTTGTGGGTGAACCGCTTGTCCAAATGGAGGTCCATGAGGAACTGGTCGAAACCGCGCGCGTACCACGCGCGCTCGAAGATCTGGGTTTCCGTCAGGTTGCCAATGAGGGCAAAACCGGCATCCACGGCGCGCCGCGCGCGCTCCTCGACGCCATCGGTGATGCCGGGATCGGCGGGATCGAACGGGTGATAGTCATCAAGCTGGTCGTATTCGGCCGTGCGCAGCGGGTTGCCAGAAATGTCATAATAGGTTCCCCCGAGGGCCGGAGTGAAGGTGACGCCCCAATAGTCAATGAAGCTCCCGTCGGGAAGCGTCCGCTCGCAGCTGATGCGGGGCTTGCCCGGCTTTACCCCGCGGACGTCCACGCCGAACTTCAGCAGGTAGTTCTCGGGTATCTCGACGGTCTGGAAGTGCCGGGCCATCACCCCCGCGGGCGCGTCACTGCTGCCCCAGTACCTGCCCAGCGCGTCAAACGCTGCCTGCGTGAGGGAGGTGTTGCTCTGCCCCCCGAGGTCGATCACCGGTCGGTCGGTGACCCGGTGGTCAAGGCTTGCGGCGACTCTCTCCCTGGGATTCATCATGCCTCGTCCCTTGTCTTTCGGTAGTGGGATGTCGAATTTCTTGTTGGTGATGAACAGCACCACCACCTCGGCGTCCTGCCGTGCCCCGTGCTTCATCACCATGCCCTCGGGAAACCAGACGAAACAGCCGGGACCGTAGCTGCCGGCGTGCCAGCACGTACAAGCCGTGGTGCGTGTGCTATGTTGTCGTGAAACCGGCGGGATAGCGGACAACACGGACTTCCATGCCCGTGTCGGGGTCCTGGAAGAGCATCTTGCGGACGCTGCTCTTCCCCAGTTCCTCCTTGAAGCGCCCTTCCCAGGGCATCGAGGTCGTGTCGACGGCAAACATTTCCGGCTCTTTCATGGTTTCCTCCGTGAGCTCAAGCGCCCAGCGGCGCGGGGTCTTCCAGCACAGCCTTCAGGTCGGCCAGGAAGGCAGCCCCCACGGCGCCATCCACGACCTTGTGATCGCAGGAAAGTGTCATTTTCATCCGTTTGCCTATTTCGATATTCCCCGCGCGCACCACCGGAGTCTCCCGCAGCGCCCCTACGGCCAGGATCAGGCCCTGGGGGGAGTTGATGATTGCTCCGAACTCCTCGATGCCGAACATCCCCAGGTTGGATATCGTGAATGTCCCCCCCATGCTCTCACGGGGGCGCAGCCTTTTGGTACGCGCCTTTTCGACGAGTGCCCGCGATTCCTCGCTGATTTCCACGATGCTCTTCTTCTCGCACTGCCGCACCGCGGGGGTCAGGAGCCCCCCTTCCACAGCGACGGCCAGACAGATATTGACCTCCGCGTAGTAGCGGATCTTGTCGTTGACGTAGGAGGCGTTGCACACCGGGTGCTTTGCCATCAAGGAGGCGATTGCCTTCATGATAATGTCATTGTAG